>NZ_CP043499.1:1790000-1961522 GCF_009498215.1 Rhizobium grahamii
CCGACCAGCACCAGCGCACACAAGCTGCTCGGCAAGGTGCTGCCCGGCCTTGCTGGCAAGATCGAGGCGCGCGCGATCCGCGTTCCAACGGCGAGCGTATCCGCCATCGACCTGACCGTGTCGCTCGATCGTGCTCCGACACTCAATGAAGCCCGAGAACACCTGCGCGATGCAGTAAAGCTATCGGCGGTACTTGGATGGATTGAGAAGCCGCTGGTCTCCGTCGACCTGCGCGCTCGGTCCGAATCCCTGGTCATCTCCGGGCCAGAGGTTTCGGTATCTCCCGGCGGGCTTCTGCGCGTATTCGGATGGTACGACAACGAGTGGGGCTTCGCGAACAGGATGCTTGATATGGCGATGCTTCTGGGCGGGAAAATCCCGCCGCGCTAGCCTCCGAGCGCGACCGCGATTGCCACCAACACCAATCCGAGGCAGGTCATCGTGATGCCTGCGTGAAACGGCCGGCCTCCCGAGGAGTTCGCCCACGCATAGCCGGTGATGAACAGCAGGATTATCAGGAACAAGTTGCTGACCCTCAAGGCCAGATCCGGATTGCCGATGAAAAGGAAAGGGATCACTGCAGGCACGGCGGTAGCGGTGACCAGGCAGAAGATAACCAGCGCGGCCAGCATATCGGCTTTTGACAGTGGGGCGTTCGCAGGGTCAGCTCGCTTCGCCAGCATAAGAAGCGCTCGATAGAGCGCATCGGTATCGCCGGCCTTCGGAGACAGCGGCATTTCATCGACGGGAAACTCTTTTGCGATCACGGCAAGTGCTGTGGTTTCGTTCTTCGCGGCCTTGATCTGCCGAAAGAGGCGCACGCGCCGACTCCTGTAGAAGGTGGTGCCGAGAATGAAGAGAATTGCATCGATGATACCCCAGGCGAGGTTGCAGCCGATCGTCGCAATGACCAGTTCGCCGACATCCAAGCCTTCCTGTTTAAAAACGAGCCTGGAGCCGACGGTCCAGGTCAGCGCCATGATCAGTCCAAACAGAACCTCGCCAAGCGCGTCGCCGGGATCGATGATTTCGGAAATGTCGTCGAGCAACGTTGGTTTCATCTACAAAATCCCAATGCCGATATCAGGTTCGAAACAACTCGACTCGATCGTGCGCCAACTCCGCGCATTGGTCATTGATCCTACGCGGGGAGCGCGCCCGCCCCGATTGCCAGAACCGTCGGCGGTGGGGCACGCAGATTTCTATCCGGAAGGTCCCATGATATAGTTCGAATAATGGCGATGTCCGCCATTGGGTTATGTGCACTGGGGCTTGTCCAATGAGCGAAGTCGACGTGCTTTTTGCCACCCTGCGCCAGGCGGCAGACCCGCAGACGGTTGATCGTATCGAGAGCGTGGTCATGTCCGGTGCGGATCGCGATCTCAACCGCATAAATGCGCTTGCCTTCGCGGACGCGCACCAACTCGATCAGGAAAAGACCATTGCAGCGCTTCTGCATGCAGCGCGCATAGGGGCCTTCGAGATGACCTGGAACGTCCTATGTCCGGGATGCGGTGGCGTCCTCGACACCGGCGCGACCCTCAAGGGCGTTGATCGCGAGACCTATCATTGCGCGCTATGCGCGGCCGGATACGAGCCGACCCTGGACGAGATGGTCGAGGTCACCTTCACGGTCAGCCCGAGAGTGCGCAGGATTGAGGCTCACGACCCCGATCGCCTCTCCCCGATCGAATACTATCGCCAGATCTTCTTCAGCTCCGGAGTCGATCTGCCGGAAGATTTCGAAGCGAAATTCTCCCGAAGCCTTTTGGAGTTGATCGAACTGGCCCCAGGAGAAAAGGCGTTCCTTTCTCTGCAATTGCCGGCGCAATTTGTCATCATCTTCGACGCAGTGACGCACTCGGCGCGGTTCCTCGATGTGAAGGGTGATGCTACGAGCGAGCGCCAGAACCTTTCGATGGTCATCAGTCAGGGGCACGCGGTAAATGAGACACTTGAATTGCGTCCAGGCCTGCTCCGGCTGACGCTCGAGAACCACACCGATCGCAGGGTGGTGCCGAACGTCTGCGTCGCGGGAGATGACCTTCATGAAATACTGGGCCGCAGGAGGCCCTTTCTGACAGCCAAGCGCCTACTGACCAACCAGAGCTTTCGGGACATCTATCGCACCGACACGCTCGACGTTGATCAGCGCCTCAAGATCACGAGCCTGACCTTCCTGTTCACAGACCTGAGGGGCTCGACCGCTCTTTATGAGCGAGTCGGAGATCTCGCCGCATTTGATCTCGTACGCGCGCATTTCAGGGTTCTTCACGAGATTGTCGCCGCCGAGGCGGGAGCGGTCGTCAAGACCATAGGCGACGCCGTGATGGCGACCTTCCCGACACCTGATCGCGCGGTGGCGGCGGCGCTGAGGATGCGCGAAGCGATGCTTCGGCTGAATACCGAACACGGCAGCGACGATCTCCTTTTGAAGATCGGCATTCACGAGGGACCTTGCCTCGCGGTCAACCTGAACGATCGGCAGGACTACTTCGGGCAGACGGTGAACATTGCCTCCCGCGTACAAGGCCTTGCCGATCCCAATGTGATTATGACCACGGAGGCGATCGTCGGGGACGCCCACGTTTCAGAGATCCTCCGGCACAGCGGCATTGCTTCGGTGTCCCGCATGGAAGAGCTTCAGGGCATAGCGCGGGAAGTCAGGATCTTCGCCCTGTCGTGAAGCGGCCTGCCGGGGCATTTCTGCAGGCGACCTCTCAGTTCAAAGAGGCCTGCCGTCTCGCGCAGCTCCAGACGGCGGATCATTCCTTCACTGACACTTTGGCATCATCTGCGATGAGGTAGCGGTTCCGGCCATCATGGAACTTGACCCCGGCGTTGCCGTCGTCGTCGACTTCGTACCGTTGCTTGTCATGCCGTTGCAATCGGGCGTTTCTCTGCCCATGCCGTTGCCGGTCCCGGAGGGGCCTCGCGTGGCGGGATTGGCGGTCTTGGGGTCGAATGGAGTGCTTCCCCGCTATTCGTGCCGTTGGGTGATAGCGTGTTACCAGTGCCGGCATCTGTTCCGGTCCCAATGCCACCGGACGCTCTGGCGCCGATCGCGCCGCCTCCCGAACTACCGGCACCCGCTGTGCCGCCGCCTCCGCTGGATGATTGTGCCACCGCAGCCGTAGCGAGGCCGATGGATAGGATAGATGTCGCGATGAGTTTCAAGAGCATGGGAAACCTCCTTGATGCCTTGTTGGTCATCGGTCACAACCTGAGCATTTCGAGCAAGTTCCCCTCAGTCGCAGATATGTGATCACGGACTCCCTCATTCGCCGGCACTCCATTCCGTTCTGAGCACGGCGGAGCGGCTCAGATCTGAAGGTGCAGGTCGCCGCCGTCAGCGGGCACCGCGCTGCAGATCAGTACCTCGCTGTCCTCCACTGGATAGCTGGGCTCCGAAGGGTAACTGACGCTTCCTTTAGTAATGGGTACGCGGCACTCGCCGCAATTTCCGGCACGGCAGCCGTATGATGGTGAAAGCCCGCGTGCCTCCGCGAGTTCCAGCAGCGAGCCGTCACCCGGCTTCCAGCTCGCCTCTTTGGCCGACTGGGTAAAGATGACCCGCGTCGGTGCGGACGCTGCGGGCTTTGCTCCCGCACGCGGTGCCGTAGCTTCTTGGCCATCGCGCTTGAAGGTCGATGGGCCGAATGCCTCGGCGTGAATGCGCTCCTCCGAGACATCAAGTCCTCTCAGCCCATCATGGATTCCCTGCATGAAGGATGATGGTCCGCACAAATAGAAGTCATAATCGCCGAAGGGCAAATACTGCTTCAGCAGTTCCACATTGATGCGCCCGGCGACATCGTAGGCTCCTTCGTCGCCCGCGGCCGGCGCACTGAGCACGCGTATATCGCGCACGGTGCCCCGGCTTCGTTCGACCAGTTCCTCGATCTCGCGATCGAACGGTCGCTCGGCAGCGCTGCGCGACGACCTGAAAAGCCAGACCGGGCGGCGATGGCGGGTCCTGTCGCCTTCGTGCACGATATGGCGTAGCATCGACAGCAACGGTGTTATGCCAATGCCAGCGGCAAGCAGGACAGCGGGCCGCTTCCGCTCCATCGCTTCGATCGTGAAGTTTCCGGCTGGCGCAAGCGCTTCGATTTCGTCGCCCGGCCGCAGGCTATGCAGCAGCTGTGAGCCTCTTCCCTCCTTCTTGATGCTCAGTCGATATTGGTGATCGGCCGGCGCGCTGGAAATGGTGTAGCTACGCCTGATGTGGCCTGCGCCATCGACGATCCTGATCGGAAGATGCTGCCCGGCGCGATGCGGAACGAGTGCTTCTGCATCCGTTGGCGCGAGATGAAGAGAACGGACCGTCGCGCTTTCGTCGACGGTGCGCTCGACACGAAAACGCCTCCAGGTGTTCGCCGTCGTAACTGCCTTCAGGCGGCGCTGAGCTTCCTCCCAGCTACCGGTCATCAGGCTGCTCGGTGAAAATCCGTTCTCCGCGAACGTCCACCGCAGCGGCAGTGCGTCGGGTCTCAGGACAACTCTGTCAGGCATTACCCGCCACAGACGTTCGGCGCCTTCAAAGGCGGCAATCTCGGGGGAATCGAGGATAAGCTCCACCCGACCAGTCAACTGAAGTACGTCGCCCGTTTCATCATCGATGAACAGCAGCCCTGCGCGGGGATTGACCACGAAGTTGCCGAGCGTGCTGAAGAACAGATTGCCGTTGAAGTCCGGTATGGTCAGCCCTCCATCAGCGTCGACACGAACGAAGCCCGGCTTGCCGCCGCGATGCGAGACATCCACCTGCCGTCCGTCATCATCGCGGTCTGCGTAGGATGCGACAAAGAACGTATCGGATGTCGCGATGATCCGGCGTGCGTCATCCGTCAAACGGTCCGTTATCACGGGTATTGAAGTCGGCTGTTTCGCCGGATCGCGCACAAAGGCAAAGTGGCGGTTCTGGATGTAGCGCGGGCAGTTGCCGAAGCTCTGGCCGACAACAACGCTGAAGCCATTGTCGCTGTCGCGCCTGATTGTGCCATTCAGCCGGTTGCGTCGCCGGGTAACAAGGTCGACGCCAACGAGACCGATCGGATCGCCGTCTTCCATCCCCCGATCCGCCGGGTCGCCCGGATCGCGCCGAGCGTCGATGGCCAAGGTCAGGGGATCAGGGGAATGAAGGAAACCCGGCTCGCCGGCCCGTATCGTTGCCCAGGGCGCACCATCCGGATCAACGGCTCCGATGATGATGAAGGGCAACAAGGGATAGAATTCGCGATGCTGGTCGAGCAGGAAATTGCGCAACACCTTGCGCCCGACGGGATCCATCTGGTCGGCAACGCCCAGTCGCCGCTGCAACTCCAGTTCACCTTCATGCCACGGTGAAAAGTTGGATTTGACGCCATCAAGCATTAACGCCTCCTGTGAAAAGCAAGGCAGCCGGAAGGACCGGCCGCATCAATGTCGTTAGGCCGCGAGCCCGGCAGGCGTGGTGGTAAACTCGACAAAGCCAGGCAAAGCTTCGATACGCGCCAGCCAATGGCGCACCTCGGGGTACGGCTTCAGATCCACATTCCCTTCGGGCGCGTTGGCGATGTAGCTGTAGAGCGCAACGTCGGCGATGGTCGGCCGATCGCCAACGATGAAACGGTGCTCTGTGAGCTCGCTTTCGATCAGCTTGAGAATCCGGTGCGCGCGGGCGATCACCTCGTCTGCGCGAAAGTCGGCGCCGAAGACCGTAATGAGGCGCGCGGCGCAGGGGCCGTAGGCGATCTCACCAGCAGCGACCGAAAGCCATTTTTGAACCTTTGCAATCGTCGGCAGATCATCGGGCAGCCAATCCTTCCGATTGAGCTTCGTGGCGACGTAAACCAGGATCGCATTGGAATCGTTCACCACCACGCCCTCGTCTTCGAGGACCGGAACCTGGCCGAATGGATTGAGCTTCAGGTAGTCGGGTGCTTTGTGACCGCCATTTGGAATATCGACCTCCACTAGGTCTGCTTTCACGCCAAGCAGCGACAGGAAGAGGACGGCGCGGTGCGCGTGGCCCGATAGCGGATAGTGATAAAGTTTCATCGCGAGTTCCTTTGCGGCGATTGAGATCATCGGCCCGAAGACCTGCACGCAAAGTAGTTGTTTCCAATTTTCTGTAGTAGGCTTCTATTTCGATAGGCATCCTCTCGATTTATGGAATGAAGATATGGATCGTCTCGACGCTATGAGCGTCTTTCTGGCGGTGGTGGACAATGGCAGCCTGTCTGCCGCCGCGCGGGCACTGCGGTCGCCGCTTCCGACGGTTAGCCGCAAGATTGCCGAGCTTGAAGCCCACATTGGCGTCCGATTGATAACGCGGACCAGCCGAAGGATTCTGCTGACGGAAGCGGGGGAAGGTTATGTCGGCGCTGCACGCGAGATATTGGGTCGCGTCGAGGAGGCGGAGCGTCGCGCCTCGGGCGAGTATCTGGCCCCGAAGGGCGATCTGACGATGACGGCGCCGATCGTCTTCGGCCGCCTGCACATCCTGCCGGTGATCACCGAATTCCTGAAAGCGTTTCCTGATATCAATATGCGGCTCACGATGAGTGACCGCTCAGTCAGCCTTGCAGATGAGCACATCGATGTCGCACTCCGCATCAGCGATCTCTCGGAAAACAACCTGATCGCCACCAGGCTCGGCTCCATTCGGCGTATTGTCTATGCCAGCCCCGACTATCTGAAACGCCATCGGCGACCGGTTCATCCTCATGAACTTGCGAGCCACGACTGCGTGGCTTTCGAGGGCATATTGTCGGCGCAGTCCTGGACTTTCAGGGAAGGGAAACAGGACATTTCAGTGTCCGTGCGCCCGCGGCTGTCGGTGAACACGGCCGAGGCGGCCGTCGACGCGGCCGTCGCTGGATTGGGCGTTACAAGAGTGATGTCGTATCAGGCCAAGCGCGCGGTCGAGGATGGCCTCCTGATTCCGCTGCTGGAGGAGTTCGAACAACCCCCGTCACCGGTCCATCTTGTACACATTTCGCAGGGAGTTCTGCCGTTGAAGCTCAGGGCATTCCTCGATTTCGCAGCGCCACGTCTGCGCACTGTCCTGCGATAGAAGTTCTGTTGGTCGCTTCAGGCGTTCGTCTAATGACACTATTTGAGCATCGTTGTCAGGGAAGCCGGCCGCTTTGGAGCACGTGCTCGACGCCGCTTCGGACGTGCCTGTGGACGACCGCACGCGCGCCGTCGATATCGCGTTTAAGCGCAAGTTCGAACAGCAGCTTGTGGTCGTCGACGACGGCTTGTCCTCGAAAGCTGCGCGCGAGCATATGGTAGCGAAGAAAGCGGTCGAAGACCGACGAGAGGGTCGCCATCAAGGTTGCGGAATTGCAGGCGGAGACGATTGCCTGGTGGAATTCCCAGTCGTATCGAACCCAATCCATGGTGCGCGACGCATCACCGGCCAACAGTTTTCTCTCTGCGGCCGTGAGCTTGTGATAGGCGGCGACGATCCGGCCCTCCCATTCGAGATTGCCGGCGACGAAGGACAGGCCGATCGCGTGGGACTCGAGGACCGTTCGGAGATCGGCCAGTTCAGCAAGCTCCTGGCGTGACGCCGGACTTACCTCGAAGCCGCGCTGTCCTTCGGCCACGACGAGGTTTTCGGTCGTCAGTCGGCTCAGTATCTCCCGCAATGATGAAATACTGATCGAGTAGCGCTCCTTTGCCTGTTCGAGCTTGATCTTGGCGCCCGGGGCAAGGACGCCTGCGATGATGTCCTGCCGGATCTGTCGGAAGACGACATCACTCACGGTCTCGGCAGGTGCGCTCAACGGCTTCAGCATGACATTTCCCGATCCCTGTAAAGGTGGAGCACCATTCTTCTCAGGGGAGCGGTCCCTTGGCCAGTGCGTGCTCCACTCCGCCCTGGATATGCGCGACCAATATCATCTTCGCAGTCTCGCCATCGCGCTTGAGGGCCGCGTCGAGCAGATGCTGGTGTTCCTGTGCGGCGACCGCGCCACGATAGGAGAGCGCTACCATCTGATAGCGCAGGTATTTGTCGAAGACGGCCGCGTGTGCCTCCATCAGCAGCTTTGAGCCGCAGGCCGAAATCAACGCCTGATGAAATTCCCAGTCGTACCGCTTCCATTCTTCCGCGTGGCTGGTGTCACCCGACGCCATCGCTTGCTCCATGCGTGCCAGCTTGTAGTGCGCGGACACAAGCCGCGCTTCCCACTCCATCTCGCCGCGGGCAAACGACTGCTCGAGCGCATGAGTCTCCAGAAGCAGGCGCAGCTCGGCTATCTCCTTCAAATCCGCAACGGACATGGGGGAGACCTCGAAACCGCGCTGGCCCTCGGCGACGACAAGGCCCTCCGATGACAGCCGGTTGAGTATCTCGCGCAGAGTACTGATGCTCGTGTCGTATGCCGTCTTCAGGTTATCGAGTTTCAATTTCTGGCCTGGCGGCAGACGGCCAAAAAGAATGTCGGCCCGAATCCTGCGATAGCTGCTTTCTGCAATGGTTTCGGTGGATGTTTCCTGGGGCAATGAGATTCTCTTTGAGATTTGGCTTTTTATCATATGCTGCCATTGATCTTCCCACGCAAGCGTTGATCGACGATGGGGCGCTCAACGGCCCGTCCAATGGTCGTCAGTCGTGGCCAAACGTGAGACATCGATCGAGAAACTGCTTCCTCTCCCAGGCGCGGGATCATACGCGCGCGGGGCGGCGGCGTAGGCTTTATCGACACCGCCAGCCAATCAGGTTGGACGGCTAGCTGTTATTTGATCTTCTTGCGCGCTTCTTGCTCACTTCAAAGACGGCGTCGACGAAGCTCTTGCTCATATCGAAATGCAATTTGATCGCCGGAAGACTTTCCCGCTGCGACAAACGCTCTTCCGCAGTCGGGTGCTGGAGATCACCGGACGGCCGTGCGTCACGATCAAGGTCGCCCCAGCTGTGTCGACGTGCGGTCATATGCTCCCCTTCAAGTCTCATCGAGGTGTCGCAGAATCGAGGCGACAATCGAAATAAAGTACCATACGGTACGATTATTTTGAATACCTTAGATCTAGTAGGGAAATTGTCCGTCGGAGGTAGCTAATCCGCACGACTTCGGCATCAACCGCGTGCAGCCCAGGAAAGTCCGCGTTGCAGTATTCGCCGCATGTGGGGGTTCTCGAACTCGGCGGCGACATGTCCCAGTGCCGAGTAGAACACGCGACCTGTGCCAAACTGACGTTTGAACGCAACCGGCATCGTCACATTGCGGCACGCGGGATCATGCTCTCCGCTGAAGAGCGTCGTCGCCAGGATGTCGATCGAAGGATCAAAGTGAAGGTAATATTGCTCGGACCGGTAATCGAAATCCGGGATGTCAGCCACAACAGGATCGTGAGGCTTGGTCACGTTGACGCGGAAATCGATGATGTTGCCGGGATGCGAAACCCATGTGACCCCACAGAGATAGCGAAACGGTGCGCTTTCCTTGAAAGACGTGGCGAGTGAGCCGTGGTGGCCGCCCAATCCCAGCCCGTTTCGCACGGACTCGACAAGTGCGTCCGCGTGGGGCTTTTCAAGCTTCTCTCCCGTGATGATGGGGACGAGAAGGTCTGCTTCGGCGACCGCTCGCCAGCCAAAGATCGCGAGATCATCCGTCACCTGGACGTCGAAATCCTCCTCGCGCAGCAACGCGGCAACTGCCCTCGCACACTCCTCCGGTTCGTGGCCCTGCCATCCGCCCCAAACGATGATCGCCTTTCGCAAAACTGCCTCCCGCTATTCCTCGGCCATGTCCTACACAATAGGGCAGCAAAGCTCCAGATCGACATTCAGGCCTTTGCAACTGGAAAGCGACAGGGGCGGTCACGCAAATGACCGCCCGATCGTTCTCGCTTTAGGGCCGAGCGTGAATCGGTTCCGCGCGATGCCAGTTTTCGAGGATCCGACCGTCCGTGTGGCTCTGCTTCGCCCAACGGATGCCGTTCGAGATGACCTTGTGCACGGTCGCGTCGTGGTAGATCGGATAGGTCTCGTGGCCGGGGCTGAAGAAGAAGATGCGACCGCGACCGCGCTGCCACGTGCAGCCGCTGCGGAACACTTCGCCGCCGGAATACCAGGAGATGAAAACCAGTTCGTCGGGTTGCGGAATGTCGAAGGGCTCGCCGTACATTTCGGACGCGTTCACTTCGAAGAACGGCGGCAATCCCTCGGCGATCGGGTGTGCCGGGTTGACCACCCAGACGCGCTCGAGATCGCCCTGCGGCGTTTCGCGCCAGGAGAGATTGGCGTTTGTCCCCATCAGTCGCCGAAACAGCTTGGAGTGATGCCCCGAATGCAGGACCACAAGGCCCATACCTTTGAGCACGCGCTGCTGTATCCGATCGATCAGACCGTCGCTGACCTCTTCATGAGCCATGTGCCCCCACCACAGCAGGACGTCGGTGTCATTGAGAAGAGAATCCGGGAGCCCCTCGTGGGGATCGTCGAGCGTGCCGCGACGGATTTCGAAGTCCGGGTTGGCGATACCGGCTGCGATCGCGCCGTCGATACGGTCCGGGTAGATCTCCTGGACCTCCTTGTGCAGCTGCTCGTGACGGCCTTCGTTCCAGATGGTGACCTTGATTGTCATGGTATCCTCGATGTTATGAAACTTGTGCCGAACGGATGACCCGGCCGGCGGAATCGAACAGGTGGCAGGCGGATGTATCCGCCGTTAGCGAGACGCGATCGCCGGTCTGAGCGCGATGTCGCCTTCGGCGCGGACGACGATTGGCTGCTCCTGCGAGCCGACGGTCATGTAGGTCTCGACCCCCAGACGCTCGACGATCATGACCTCTGCGGATAGATCGCCCTGGCCTCCCGTGGTGATCTTCAGGTGCTCCGGACGGATGCCGAGTGTCGCCTGGCCCGGCGGAACAGCCCCATCGGCGTCGGGCAGGTCGAGGTTCAAGCCAAGCGGGCTTTGGGCATGGAGCCTGCCGGCAACCGGCTTCGTGATCGACACCGGAATGGTGTTCATCTTTGGAGAGCCGATGAAGGTGGCGACGAACTCGTTGTCTGGCTGATGGTAGAGCGCCATCGGCGCCCCCTGCTGTGCAACAACACCCTTGTTGAGGACGACGATGCGGTCAGCCATCGTCATCGCCTCGACCTGATCATGCGTCACATAAACGACCGTTGCCTTTAGCTCGCGGTGCAGGCGCTGCAGTTCGGCGCGCATCTGAACGCGAAGGGCGGAATCGAGATTGGAGAGCGGTTCGTCAAAAAGGATCAGCGACGGCTTCTTGATGATTGCGCGACCGATAGCAACGCGCTGCCGCTGCCCGCCTGACAGGGCCGCCGGACGACGGTCGAGATAGTCGGTCAGCTGCAGGATCTCGGCTACCGCTTCCACTTGCCGGCGGATCTCCGTTTCTGGCACCTTCTTCAGGCTGAGCGAGAAGCCGATATTCTCGGCGACCGTCATATGTGGATAGAGGGCATAGGACTGGAATACCATCGCGATTCCGCGCTTGTCTGGCGGGACGTCGTTGATGCGTTTTCCGTTGAGAATGAGATCGCCATCGTCGATGCCCTCAAGGCCCGCGATCATCCGCAGCAGGGTGGACTTTCCGCAGCCGGATGGTCCAACGAATACCGCGAACTCGCCGTCTTCCACAGTGATATCAACGCCCTTGATGACCTCCAATGCACCGTAAAATTTGCGAACGTTCCTGAGATTAATCATCGTGTAGCTCTTTCTGGTGTCAGCCTTTGACGCCGCCGGCAAATGTCTGCACGAGGAAGCGACGCGCAAAGCCGAAGGCGACGACTGCCGGCAGGAGATAGATAAAGGCGAGTGCGGCAAGCAGGCCGTAGTCGATCTCGTTGATGCGAAGGAATGCGCGGAACAGGCCAAGTGGCAGGGTCTGCAATTCCGGAGAGGAGAGAAAGATCAACGGCAGCAGGAAGTCACCCCAGGCGGACATGAAGGCAAACAGCCCGGCGGCAGCAAGACCCGGCAATGCCAGCGGAATGAGAACGCGACGAATGCGTTGAACCAGGGTCGCGCCGTCCATAAGTGCCGCTTCCTCGTAGTCGCGCGGAAGGCCGTCGAAGAACGTCTTCATGATCCAGAGCGCCAATGGCAGCTGCATCGTCGCGAGCACGAGGATCAGGCCGAGATAGCCGTCGATGAAGCCGGTCCAGCGCATGATGGGCCGTGCGTACTCGCCGAAGATCGGCCGGAGGATAGCGCCTTCGGCATTGTTCAACGTCAGCAGGAACTTATAGAGCGGCACGACCAGCGCGGTCGGCGGCAGGACGCGGATCAACAGGATCGCATAGAGGAACGGCAGTTTCCACCAGGCCCGGGTGCGCGACAGAGCATACCCGCCAAGGCCTGCCAGCACCATCACCAGAACCGTGGCGCCGCCGACGACGAAGAGCGAATTGAACAGCCATTTCGCTCCGTCTTCCTTGGTAAAGACACGGATGTAGTTGGCGAGCGTCCATTGCTCGGGCCAGCGAAGAAAGAGCTGGGCGTTGCCGTCCAACGAGGCGAGAAGTACCCAGAAGAAAGGAACCGCACAAAAGATCGAGATCAGCGACAGCGTTGCATAGGCAAGCAGGTCCGATCGCGTCTTGTTGGCGTTTTCGCTTGGGGAGATCACCGTCATCTCAGACCTCCACTTTCATGGCGCGGACATAGCCGATGCCGAGCACAAGCGAGATCAGCAGCGCGACCACGGCCACTGCGGCGCCGTAGCCAAGCTGGAACGCCGTAAAGGATTGATTGTAAATGTAGATGCTGACGAGTTCCGTCGCTCCGCCCGGCCCGCCGCGGGTGAGGGCGTAGACGAGGCCGAAGACCGCTATGGTCGAGACTGCCGAGATCAGCATGTAGAGAAGAATGGTCGGCATCATCAGCGGCAGGGTGATCCGGCGAAACATCTGCGATGGCGTCGCGCCGTCCATGCGCGCGGCTTCGTAGATTTCGGTGGGAATGGTGCTGAGCCCTGCGGTCAGCAGGATCATGGCGGTGGCAATTCCGCGCCAGATGTTGACGATGATGATCATCGACAGCGGAAAGACCTGCAACCAGTCGGCGGGCGTTACCCCAAAGAAGCTGACGATGCGGCTGAGCGTTGCCTGCTCTCCGCCGGCCAGCATCGAAATCCACATGAAGCCAGCGACCACCTCGGGCGCGGCATTCGGGAGAAGAATGATCGAGGAGAAGAGGCGCCGGAAATGAATGCGGCGGCGAAGCGCCATCGCCGAAACGAGGCCGAGCACGAACTGCCCGATGACAGCCGATCCAACGACGAACAGGAATGTGACAAGCAAAGCGTTCCAGAACTTCGCATCGTTCAACAGTCGCGCATAGTTCCGGATACCGACGAAGCGCGGCCGCAAGGCCGCGGCCCCGGTCAATGCTTCGTTGGTGAAGCTCAGATAGACCGAGTAAAGCGCGGGATAGATCACGAAGGCCAAAAGCAGCGCAAGCGAAGGCAACAGGATCAAAAGAAGCTGTCGTTCAGTGCGCCTTTCGTGGACGTTTAGGGCCATGGAAAGCTCTGCTACTCGTTCGAACGGAAATTTGGAGACGCGGATCGGGCCGCGTCTCCTGGCGGTGAGTAAGAGGAGGCTTACTTCACAACCTCGTCGCCGAGGGTTTCCTTGACGTAGTCGACAAGGATCTTCTGTGCGCCGGCAGCGTCGGTTTCCTTGCGCAGCAGCGCTTCCGTGGCGCGGGCGACACCTTCGGCAACGGTGCCGAAGCCGGACGCCTGCTTGAGGAATGTGCCGTTCTCGGCCGCAGCATGGATCGGAACAAGTTCCGTCAGCTTCTGGAAGTCGGCGTTCTTAGCCGCATCCTTGCTCGCCGGAATGTTGCCGATGCGGGCTGCATAGGAAACCTGCGTTTCGACGGAACCGATTTCCATCAAGGCTTTCTTGGCGAGCTCGACATTGGCCGACTTGGCGTTAACCGCCCACGGGGCTGCAAGGTTGGCAAGGACATACTGGCCGCCGTTCTGACCGGGAACGGTCCAAGTGCCGACAACCTTCGTTAACTCAGGAATCGGATTCTTGCTCTCACGGCCCCAGTCGAAGATGTAGCACCAGGATCCGCAGGTGGTGGCAGCGAGCTTGCCGGAAGGGAACATCTGGTACTTCGGCACGACCCATGGCTCCGGTCCGAGCAGCGGCTGCGTCGGCATGAGGTCGTTGTCGATCAGTTGCTTGTAGACGTCGAAGGCATCCTTCACGCCCTCGCCATTCAGATCGAGCTTGCCATCAGCATCGACGAGCTGCGGCGTCTTCGAACCGACGATCAGGTGCTGGAAGCCCTCGTCGAAGGCGCCGCTTCCCCAGGAAACGCCGGCCGGGAAAAGCAGTCCGTAGGCGCCGGTCTTCTTCTTGATTTCAGCGGCGCGATCGAGAAGTTCCTTCCAGCTCTTTGGCTGTTCCGTCGAGATGCCAGCTTTATCGAGAACATCCTTGCGGTAATAGATTTCCTGGATGCCGAGCATGAACGGCATCACATAGGTCTCACCGTCGGGGCTGACTGCCAGCTTTTTGGCGACATCATAGAAATTGGCATAGCCGTCCCAGGCTTTGATTTCCTTGGTGACAGGGGTGAGGTAACCAGCCTCGACCATATCGGCGACGGCCGCGGTCGTGGGGATGGAGAACAGGTCCGGCGCGTTGCCGGCGCCGAGTTCGGTCAAGAGCTTGGTCAGGTAGTCCTTGTCCGGTGCGGGGTATTCGACGACCTCGACGGTCACGCCGTATTTCTTCTCGATCTTCTCGACCGTCGCCTTCATGGCGTCGATGCCGGCCTGACCGTGATTGGCAATTCGGATTGTCTCAGCATGCGCCAGCGTCGAAACGGCGCTGAGCAGAATGGCGCACAGGCCACCAATGACCGTCTTCTTCAACGGAAGTCCTCCCTTTTGGTTCGCGGCGCCCTCCAGCACCACGATGAAAAATGTACACGTATTCCATTCGCAGGCAAGTCTGTTTTCAGAGATTGCTGTTGCAGGCCATAATTCATTGATTTTATGTGATTTAATAAATCTTGTCTTTGCTGTCTCGTTTGTGTAACCGTTTACATAGTGCATTTCGGGAGGATTTTTCATGTCAGGGAAACTGCGGCTTGGCGTCATCGGCGCAGGCTTGAAGGCGGCTGAGTATGCGGCGAGCTGGGCGCTCATGCCCGAGATCGAATTCGTCGCGCTCGCCGACACGATCCCTTCCTCCCGCCAGCGCCTGATCGATGTGTGCGTTGCGGCTGGGGCCGCAGAGCCGCGCAGCTTCGATGACTACCGGGAGATGCTGGCGACTTGCCGTGATGATCTGGACATCGTTTACGTCTCCACGCCGCACGCTTTTCATGGAGAGCAGGCAACGGCGGTCGCGGAAGCCGGGCTCGACCTTTTCCTTGAGAAGCCTATGGTGACGACGGTTGCTGAGGCGGAACGGCTGATCGCGGCGCAGAAGAAGAGCGGCGTCACCGTTGTAACTGCATTCCAGGGCGGTCTTTCGCCCCTGGTGATCGATACCCGCAGGCGCGCGCTAACCGGCGAGTTCGGGGATCTGATCGCAATCTCCGGAATGATCTGGGAAAGCTGGTCCGGGAACTACGACGGTCATTGGAAGCAGCAGCCGGAGATTTCGGGCGGCGGATTCATGTTCGATACGGGCGCGCACCTGATGAACACCGTCTGCCTGCTCGCGAATTCGGATTTTGAGAGCGTGTCGGCGTATATGAACAATCATGGCAAGAAGGTCGACATCGCTACGGCCGTTTCCGCCCGCCTGAAGAACGGCGCGCTGGCGACGCTGACGGCTGCCGGCGAAGGTCCTCCCGGTTGTGCCTCCTACATCACTTTTTTCTATTCGAAGGCAATCGTTCGCATCGATGCCTGGGGCGGATGGCGGGAGATCAGCGTCGGGCGCAATGCCGAACCGCGCGAAGAGGCGGAAATTCTCGGAAATCCGATGAAAAACTTCCTCGCCATTCGCGCCGGGGCGATTGAGAACACCGGCTCCGTTGAAATGGGCCTGCGATTCGCTAGGCTCTGGGACGCAATCAAGGAATCGGCTGCGGCAGACGGGGCGCCCGTCAGGATCGTCGCGCCATAGGCGTGGAATGCTGGAAATGAACAAGCGACGGATCACCTCGAAGGAACTGGCAAAGCTCGCCGGGGTGTCGTCTGCCACGATCTCGCGGGCCTTCTCGCCCGACTCCAGGATCGGAAGCGCGACCCGCGATCGGATACTGGCCGTTGCTCGTGAATATGGCTACCAGCCGAATGCGATTGCGCGCTCGCTCAACAATCAGCGGTCGCGGCTCGTGGCGCTGGTCGTCAACGCAATCGGCAATCCGTGCGAAGCGGAGGAGCAGCAGCTTCTGGTTCATCGGCTGCAGGAAAGGCAGCTTCTGCCGATCATTCTGTGCTGCGCCGATCACGACGACCGGCTGCAACTGATGCGGCTTGCCTCAACCTACCAAGTCGATCACGTCGTCGTCTTCTCCGACATGGTATCGATGCAGGATGCGGTCGATATATTTCATACGACAAAGCCGATCATCGTTTCCTTCGAACCGCTCGATAATGAAAAGGTCTCCAGCATCCGCATAGACGGATCGGCGGCTGCCGACGAGATCATCGACAAGATCGTCGGTGATGGAAAGAAGCGCTTCGCCTATCTATCAGGAACAAAATCCAGCTGGATCGACAAGCTCAGGCGCAAGTGGTTTGCCGATGCCCTCGCAAAGCGAGGGCTCGCCCTGCAGGCGGAGGCGTTCGGCGACTACAGCTACGACTCCGGTTTCAAGGAGGCTGTGCTGCTGCTTCACCGCGCCAAGGTCGATGCCATCATTTGCGGCAATGACGTCATGGCGATCGGTGCGCGGGACGCGGCCCGGCGCGTGCTTGGCAAGAACACGCCTGATGATATTGCCATTGTTGGCCAGGATGGGATCGCGATGGCTGCCTGGGACTGCAACGATCTGACGACGCTCAGCCTCGATCATGTCGCTTTCATCGATGCGGTTGTGGAGCTTATCGAGCGTCACGATGCCGAACTGGAAGGTCCGCACAGCATCACCCTGACCTGCACGGCGCGATGGGGCTCAACGGCCTAGAAATAGCTGCCTGTTTCCGGTCGCGAAGGGAACTGCGTTGCACGCACACGAAGGCATCGGGCGGCGAGACTCAATATCCCGCCGCGCCGGCCGTGCTAGTTCGGCTGGGCGCCAAGCGCGTAAAGGATGCCGCGAAGCTCCGCCAGGCCGCGTAGGCGGCCGATCGCCGGATAGCCCGGTGTGACGGTCTTGTTGAGATCATCGAGCATCCGATGGCCGTGATCGGAGCGGAACACGATGGTCTGGTCCGCCGCACGCCGGCTATCCTCGGCGACGAGCTCCTTCAGAACGGCGACCATATCGACGTCGCCCTCGAGGTGCGCGCTTTCGTGGAAACTACGCCCATCTCCCTCGCGCTTGGTGGCCCGCAAATGCGCGAAATGAATACGCGATGCGAAGCGGCGGGCGATCGCCGGGAGGTCGTTGTCGGCGCGGACACCAAGGCTGCCGGTGCAATAGCACATGCCGTTTGCTTCAGAGGGGACAGCGTCGAAGAGGGCCGCATAATCATCGGCAGTCGATGCGATGCGCGGCAGACCGAAGAGCGAGCGCGGCGGGTCGTCCGGATGCAGTGTCAGCTTCACACCGCGTGCTTCGGCGGCGGGTGTCACGGCCTCCAGGAACTCGATGAGGTGTTGTCGCAGTTTCGCGGCGTCGATGCCCTCGTAAGCCGCGAGCTTTTCGCGAAATTGCGGGATCGTCAGCGGCTCGGTCGTTGAGCCCGGCAGGGCAGAGGTGATGTTTCGGGTAATGTCGGCGATCTCGTCCTCGCCCATCGCCTTGAATACCTCGGCGGCACGGGACCGGTCTGCCTCGGAATATTGCTGCTCGGCCCCTGCGCGCTGGAGCACGAAGAGGTCGAAGGCGGCGAATTTCTCGTGATCGAAACGCATGGCGGTCGAGCCGGTATCGATGACGTAGTCGAGCTCTGTGCGTGTCCAGTCTACGACGGGCATGAAGTTGTAGCAGACGATCGGGATTCCGCAGGCAGCAACAGCTTCGAGGCTAGCGATCCAGCTCTCGATTTCGGCTTTTGCCCGTCCGCCATTACGCTTCACGGCATCGGGGATCGGGATGCTCTCGACGACCGACCAGGTCAGGCTCGAGCGACCGGGCGGCGTTGTTTCGATCAGGGCCTGCCGTTCGCGGACTTCGGCCTCGGTCCAAGCGCGGCCGATCGGCACCTGGTGCAGCGACGAAACGATGTTGGTCGCTCCAGTCTGGCGCACCTCGTCAAGCGTCACGGGTGCTTGCGGCCCGAACCATCTCCAACCTTGGCGCATCTGTTCCTCCTTGGTGTCTTGTCGTTGCTGCCGATAGTTCAGCAGAAATAGTCTGGATATTGGGTGCGAAGCTCGGCGACATCCGGAATGACGGCGCTGAGGTGATGCATCATCGCCGCGCGTGCGGCTTCCCTATCATGGCCCGCGATGGCGTCGCGAATAAGCCCGTGCTCGTGTACGACATTGTCCATGCGGCCGAGGACCGGCAATGTCAGACGGCGAGCCCTGTCGATCTGTACCTTTACGGTCCGGAGGATCGTCCAGATGCCGGGATATCCGGCAATGCCTGATATCGCTTCATGGAAGGCTTCATCCTCTTCATGAAATGCCGATGTGTCGCCAAGTGCGGCCAGCGATCTCTGCCGCGAAATGATCGCATCCAGGCGCCCGATGTCGGCTGGTGTGGCGATCTCGGCAGCGCGCTCGACGGTGGTACCTTCCAGCGACTTGCGAACGACCACGGCCTCCGGGATTGCTGAGACCGGCACGCGTGACACCACCGTTCCTGATTGTGGGTAGATATCGACAAGTCCGCCTTCGGAAAGACGCAACAACGCTTCGCGGACTGGCGTGCGGCTGACATTGAACTCTTCCGCGATCCGCTTTTCCTGAAGCGGCATGCCGGGCGGCATCCGCAGTGCCAGGATATCCGCGTAGAGCCGGTCGAAAATTGCATCTGCAGTTGTCACGCGGCGCAGCTTCGCTGGCCTTTCGGCTTCGGAAGCCATGGCGACCGGAACGGAAACAACTGCTGCCTGCATTGGGGGTCCTGAAGTTGACTTGCTCGTGCATACTAGTATATCAATTTATTGCGACTGCCAAGGCGCACCGGGGAGGAACGGTGTTTTTGGCAATCATTTCAGGAGGTTTCACACAATTTGAGACGAGGTTCCGGTCCTGCGACGACCGGGCCGGGAAGCCCGGATTTCTGTATCTGGCGCGTCCGGCAACAAGAGGAGGAGAAACAGAATGAAAGTTACCCGCAGAACATTTGTCGGCACCGCCGCTGGCGCGGCCGTTGCTACCATGCTGCCGCTCAAGGTCTTTGCGCAGGCCAAGAAGCCCGCAAGCCCAGTCACCATCACGATCGCAGATGTCGCCGGCAACCTGGCGCTGACGCAGGGCATGTTCGAAGCCTATGCCGCGGAAAAGGCAGACTGGGTTTCCAGCTTCGCGTTCACAAAGGCGCCGGCACCGGAACTGCCCGGCAAGATCAAGGCGCAGCAGGCGGCCGGCAAGGTTGATATTGATCTCGTTCTGACAGGCACCGATGCGCTTTCGGCTGGTCTCGACCAAGGCCTCTGGATCGATCTGGCGGCACACAAGTCCGAACTCCCGAACCTCGAGCAGGTGCTGCAGCCGCAGGCCTTCAAGATGCAGGCGCTGGCGAAGGATCAGGGTGTCGTCATCACCTATTATCCCTCCGGGCCCCTCATCGAATACATGCCCGACAAGGTGCCGACACCGCCGAAATCCGCTCAGGAACTGCTGGAATGGGCGAAGGCGAACAAGAACCGTTTCATCTATGCCCGACCGGCAAATTCCGGCCCCGGCCGTACGTTCCTCATGGGTCTTCCCTACCTCCTCGGCGATAGCGATCCGCGTGATCCGGCCAAGGGCTGGGCAAAGACCTGGGACTACCTCGCCGCGCTTGGCGAACATATCGAGTATTATCCGACCGGTACCGGCCAGGTGATGAAAGAACTGGGCGAAGGCACGCGCGACATCGTCGTCTCCACAACGGGCTGGGACATCAACCCGCGTGCTCTTGGCATTGTTCCGGCGGAAGCGAAGGTACAGAAGCTCGACGGTTTCCATTGGGTTACCGACGCTCATTATGCTGTGATCCCGAAGGGCGTTTCGGATGAGAAGATCGGCGTGCTGATCGACGTTCTCAATTACATTCTGCAGCCCAAGCAGCAGGCGATCGCCTACGACGCCGGCTATTTCTATCCAGGCCCCGCCGTCAAGGACGTCACCCTGGAGATGGCGCCACAGGAAAGCCAGGACACGATCAAGGAATTCGGCAGGCCGGAATATGCCGATTGGATAGCCAACAATCCGCTGGAAGTGCCGCTGGAGCCGAAGCAGCTGGTCGAAGCCTTCCGCATCTGGGACGAAAAGATCGGCGCAAAGAAAGGCTGATCGAGCGAAGCAAGTCGGCCCGGGATAGCCTTTCGGGCCGGCCACATCATGCTGCAGATGGAGATTGGTTTGACCTCGGTTTCGAATGCCCCCGCACCGATGCGCAAGAACGCACGCCTCGAACTCGACGGAATGCGTCGAGCATTCGGCGCATTCAACGCCCTGAACGGTATCGATCTGGCGATCGAGCCGGGAGAATTCGTGGCCCTGCTCGGTCCGTCTGGCTGCGGCAAGTCCACCGCGCTGAACTGCATCGCCGGCCTGCTGGGGCTGACGGGCGGCGAAATTCGTCTCGGCGGCACGCGCATCGATCAGCTTGAACCAGAGCGCCGTGGTTTCGGCATGGTCTTTCAGAGCTATGCGCTTTTTCCGCACATGAGTGTTCGCAAGAATGTTGGGTTCGGCCTTGCCATGCAGGGCATCAAGGGTCCGGAAGCCGATCAGCGCATCCGCGATGCGCTGGCGCTGGTGCGTCTGGAAAGCCAGGCGGACAAGCTGCCCGGCCAGCTTTCCGGCGGCCAGCAACAACGCGTGGCGATCGCGCGCGCCATCGTCATCCGGCCGCCGATCGTGCTGATGGACGAGCCGCTTTCCAACCTCGATGCCAAATTGCGGCTGGAGATGCGCGCTGAAATTCGTGGCATCCATGACCAGATCGGCTCCACCACCATTTACGTCACCCATGACCAGGATGAGGCGCTGTCGCTCGCCGACCGTATCGTGGTCATGAGCCAAGGACACATCGAGCAGATTGGAACACCGCAGGATCTCTACCAGCGGCCCGTCAACGTCGAGGTCGCAGACTTCATGGGTTTCCGAACTCGCGTTGCCGGCCGCATTACTCGCGTCTCGAACGACGAAGCTGAAATCGAGGTCGCCGGCGCAAGGCTCTCCGGCACAATGCGGTCGCCGCTGACGGTTGGCGATGCGGCGGTCTTGTCTGTCCGCCCGGAAGATCTCGTGGCATCGGGCAGCGAGGGCATTGCCGCGACTGTCATCAGCATGGAGTATCGCGGGCGCGCCTTCTTCGGCATGGCACGGGCTGTCGATGGTTCCGAACTCTACTTCCGCGCAGATGAACCGCTGCCCCGCGGTGCACCGACCAGGCTGCAGCCAGTCGCCGGCCGGGCGCTGATCTTTGCGGGAACGACCGGATGAGCGGGCCGTCGCTGCAAACACGGCTTGCCGCGCGTGGTCTCGACGGCACCACGCTCCTGCTGCTACCCGGGCTGATCTTCATGCTCGCGCTCTTCGTCTACCCCTTCCTTTATGGGGTGGCCGACTCCTTGCTGCCGAAAGAGGGGGCCTGGTACGCGAACTATGCAAAATTCTTCAGCGATCCGTTCCAGTACCGGACCATTGCCGCGACCATGTGGCTGGCCTTGCCGGTGACCGTCATGAATCTCGCCTTCGCGGTGCCGGTTGCGCTTCGCGTTCGCCTGATGCGCAGGCAGCGATTGCTTACCACCATTCTCGTGCTGCCGATCACTCTCGGCACGGTCTTTGTCGCCGACGGGCTTCTGACGTTTCTCGGGCCGCGTGGCTGGTTCAACCACACACTGCTGATGCTCGGCATTCTCGACAATCCTGTGAAGCTGACCAACAACTATTGGGGCGTCTTCGCCTCGTTGTTGATCACCGGCTTTCCCTTCGCCTTCCTGCTGACGTTGTCCTACGTGACCGGCATCGACCCGGCCATCGAGCAGGCGGCGGCGACCTTGGGGGCCGGGCCACGGCAGAGGTTCTTCCGCGTCTTCCTGCCGCTCCTGGTTCCGGGGCTTGCCGTCACGTTCTGCCTTGCCTTCGTACAGGCCTTTGCCGTGTTTCCCTCTGCAGTCCTCCTAGGGGCACCAGCCGGACCGACGCGAGTCATCTCGATTGCGGCCTATCAGGCTGCCTTCGAGCAGTATGACCATTCGCTCGGCTCCGCGATCGCGCTCATCATGGGCGGCGTGGAGCTCGTTGTCGTGCTGGCGGTCCTCGGTATGCGCTCCCTCTTTTACCGCGGCCCGGCCGGCGGCACGAAAGGCTAGTCATGATCCGCGATCAGGGCCTCACATCGAAGATCTGGCGCTTCGCCATCTGGGCGCTTGCTATCCTGTTTGTGCTCAATCTGCTGGCCGTCATTGCCGCGGTCATTGTCAACTCGTTCGCAACACGTTGGCTCGGCACCTGGCTGCCGGCCGGCTGGACGACAAGATGGTACTTCAGCGCCTGGAAGGAATTCCAGCTCTCCAGTGTCGTTCTCGTCACCTTCGAGATCGTCTTTACAGTCGTCATCATCTCGGGGATCCTTGGTGTCACGACGGCCTATGCGCTCGCACGACGCGATTTCCCCGGAAAGCGTCTGGTTGTGCTGCTTTTCCTACTGCCGTTGCTCATTCCGCCCCTGACCTACGGCATTCCGTTGGCAACAGTGCTCTATCAGCTGGGGCTTGGCGGGACATTCTGGGGCGTCGTGTTGATCAACATCGTGCCATCGCTGCCGTTTGTGGTACTCGTCATGATCCCCTTCATCGAACAGATCGATCCGCGCATCGAAGCAGCGGCACGGGTGTTCGGTGCCGGGACGACCAGCCTCTTCGTACGCATCCTGCTACCGCTGCTTCTGCCGGGCATGCTTGCCGCATTGTTGCTGGTACTCGTGCGAACCATCGCAATGTTCGAACTGACCTTCCTCATAGCGGGACCGACGACGCAAACGCTGGTCGTGTCGCTCTACTACGCTGTTTTCGCATCAGGGGTCCGCGCAGGCCAGTCGATCGATGCGATGGCCGTGGTCTACATGGTCACGACATTGTTCTGGCTTGTGCTGGCCTTGCAGTTCGTGAACCCGACCCAGATCGTTGCGCGCGCAAAGCAGCAAAGCGCTCATTGAGGAAATCAGGGGGCAATTTCGACACGCTGCCCCCTGGTCGACAAATGTGCTATCTGCGCCCTCGATACTTGCAAGGAGAGTCTTCTTGGGCGCGGCAGTGACTGACGCGGATCGCCGAATTGGCGATCTGATCCAGAAAATTACGCTTGAGACGCCGCTGCGGGCCGCGGGATTTATCGTTACCATCTATGGGGACGTGGTCGAGCCGCGGGGCGGCGTTGCGTGGGTGGGCAATCTCATCGAGACATGCGCGATCGTCGGGATCAGTGAAACGCTGGTGCGAACTGCGGTCTCCCGATTGGTCGCCGCTGGTCAGCTTGTCGGTGAGCGCGAGGGACGGCGCAGCTATTATGGTCTTTCGCAAGCCGCGCGCACCGAGTTCGCGGTAGCCGCTACCACCCTTTTTGGCGGCACGGATGATCACGGCTGGCAGTTTGCGCACGCCTTGGGAGATGCGCCTGAAGAGGCCATGGCGGCTCTGGAACGGATGGGCTACAGCCGCGTCAATGCTCGGCTTGCAGTCGGGCCCATCAGACACCTCGACAGTAGCCATCCTCTTCTTCTTTTCAAAGTCGGAACAATCTCGAGCGAACCGGGATTGCGAGCGTTCGTTGCCGAGAATTGGGACCTCGAAAGGTATAAAGCTGCCTACCGGGCGTTCATGGAGCAGTTCTCACCCCTGGCAGATGGCGCTGTCGAAGGTGATCTGACCCCCGCCATGGCACTGACTGCGCGGCTTCTGCTCATCCATCGCTTCCGGAGTGTGTTGCTGCACGATCCGCGTCTGCCCGACGACGCGTTGCCGACCGACTGGCCGGGTCGCGAGGCACGTGTTCTGTTTGCGCGCCTTTATATGGCGCTGTCTTCCGCGGCCGATCGCTATATCGCGGAGAACTTTGTCAGTCCGGCGGGCGGTCTGGCTGCTAGAAGTTCGGCGACCGACCAGCGCCTGGCCTCGCTTAAACGAAGCGCATAGCGTCTCTGCCCTCACGGGTCAGGCAATGTTGGCTGCTACTTCCGTCCGGCTCACATGCGGGACCGGTGCAACCTCTAGGACCGTGACGTTCGCCTCCGCTGCCGCGCTTAGCAGTGCGCTTCGTACACGCTCGGGAGTCGTATCGCCATAAATGGCATCCAGGCAGGCAATGATGGCGTCGGCGAAGTCTTCTCCATCGTCAGCAGGCCAATGCTGCAAGAGGGTTATCGCCGCAGAACGAACGGAGTTAACAACCCTGTATTCGCCAATGCACGGCATGGCCAGCCCGAGGGGACGGAACATCAATGTGTGCTGTTTCATGACACTGCGCCTCCGATACAGCTTTAACGAAAGCTACGTCGCAAGCTTCGTGCCAGGACGCGAGTTCCGATCACATTAACTGCCCCGAAAATGGTAGTTGCGTATCCGCGCCGTCAGGTGCGATTGTCTCGCCTCGAACTGAGGAGGCATCGGATATGGACACGCGGTGGCGTCATGTCGTTTTGATCGCGTGCAAGAGAACCGGCTCGATGCAGGCGATCGAGACTACCCAGCAGGCCTTGCACTGCCTGTTGACCCATTGGCCGATTGCCGAAGGCGCGGCCTATATGCGGGCTTTGCAGATTTGCGAAGGCGTTGAGGCCAAGCGCGCACTGGCCGATGAAGCCGAGGCTGCGTTTCGCGATGCCTGCGACGAGGCGCATATCACATATGATGTCGTCATGCCGTCCGCAGTTCTAGGAGCCTAGCCAAGGGTGCCCTGAGCCTGCATCACGCTGCGTTCGGCAGAAGAATTTCAGCCCTGAGCCCGCCTGATGGCCGATTGAAGACGACGAGGCTGCCGCCGTGGGCCACGATGATGTTACGGGCGATCGACAAACCGAGCCCGATTCCGCCTGTTTCGGTGCTTCTGGAGGCCTCGAGCCTCACGAACGGCTTGAACGCATCCTCGATCTGATCCTCCGGAATGCCGGGACCGTCGTCTTCGACCGAGAGAAGAATACCGTCGCCGGATCGATCGAGCCGCAGCCGGGCGCTCGATCCGTAGCGGGTGGCATTCTCGACCAGATTTCGGACGGCACGCTTCAACGCTACAGGCCGGCAGGGATAACCGGTCGGTGGCAGCGGCGCGGCCGAGACGTTGCTTCCCGCCATGCGAAATTCGCTGACGATATCGCCGACAAGTTCATCGAGGGCGACAAGCTTGGTTTCCTCGCCAACCGCTTCGGCTCGCGTGAAAGCCAGCGTCGCTTCGCAGATCAGCGTCAGCTCCTCAATTGTCTTGACGAGATCCTCCCGCACCACATCGTCCTCGATGAATTCCGCCTTGAGGCGCAAGGTGGTGAGGGGCGTACGAAGATCATGACTGATGCTGGCAAGAAGGCGAAGCCGATCGCGGAGAAACTGGCTGAGACGCTCCTGCATGGTGTTGAAGGCCTGCCTCGTGGCCGCAACCTCGGCAGGTCCACTGACCGCGAGCGGCGGAATGATTTCTCCTCGTCCGAGACGCTCCGATGCAATCGCCAGCTCACGGAGAGAACTGGTCTGTGAACGGATCACAACGACGACAACTGCGGCGACGGCAAGCGAGGAAAACAGGAACGACAGTATTGCCGCCCGATTCCAGAGACCGGGAACGTCGATCGCGGTGCGGACCGTTAGCCACCTGCCATCCTTTAGCGGGACATGCATGGCGAGTGCCACGACGCGGAATGGTTTGCCTGAAGACGTGTCGGGTTCGGCGAGATTGCTCGCCGAAACATCCCGGTCGCAGGGGTGCGCCGAATGCGCCAGCGGTTCGATGGTTATCTGAAGCTGGCTCGCCTCGACCTGATGCAGACGCTCCGCCAGCAGATGGGCGAGCCGGGTTTCCGATGCATCCATCTTGTGGTTTGCCGGAGGCGCTGCGCTGACATAGGCGCATGATTGCCTCGAACCGAACGCGTCGGCCAGGCGCTGGCTTTCCGCTGGCGGATATGTGTCGACGAGCCGCGCCAGCGATACCGTCAGGTTCAGCGCTTGCCCGTGAACGACGCCGTCGACGACGACGTCCTGCTGGCCGCGCAACGTGATGAAGAGGGCGACCTGGGCAACCGCGAGGGCGACCATCAGCGGCACGATCAGACGTGTGGCGAGGCTACGCGGCCAAATTCGGCGATTGCCCGTCACGCAAGTTTCTCCACGGCAGTTGCAAAGGTGTATCCGTCTCCCCACACCGTCTTTATCAGGCTGGGCTGCTGCGGATCGGGCTCGATGCGTCGGCGCAGGCGGCTGACCAGGTTGTCGATGCTTCTGTCGAAAACCTGTGCCGACCGGCCTGCGGTAATATCCAGCAACTGATCGCGCGTCAGCACGACACCGGGGCGGCTAACAAAAGCCAGGAGCAGCCGAAACTCGGCGCTGCCGAGCGCTATGTCCTGACCGGTCTCGTCGATCAGCACGCGACGCGAGGCATCAAGGGTCCAGTTCTGGAAGCGATAGCGATGAGCATCGACCTCGCTCGGCGCCTGCGCGGCGGTAAACGCACTGCGGCGCAGGAGCGCGCGGATACGCGCCAGCAGTTCTCGTGGATTGAATGGCTTGGTAACATAATCGTCGGCGCCGATCTCCAGGCCGATGATCCGGTCTGTTTCGTCCGATATCGCGGTCAGCAGGACGATAGGGATCGAACTGTTCTGCCGTAGGTATCGGCAGAGCGACAAACCGTCTTCACCGGGCATCATGATGTCGAGCACCACGAGATCAATACTGGATGTCCGCATGTGCTGGCGCATTTCCGCCCCGCCATTCGCGGCCGTCACGCGCAATCCGTTCTTTGCAAGGTATCTGGCGAGGAGGTCTCGAATTTCCTGATGGTCGTCCACGACCAGGATATGGGGTGTTCGCTCCATGTGACCTCCGCTCGCCTGCGCCGTCTCGCAGCCAGATCACTCTTCTGTGACGTTGTGTTGCTGGGGCACGCAAGGTCTAAATTGTAACCAATTGTAGCAGTGACTGGATGTAGGGAAATCTCGTTACCGTTTTCATCCGCCGTGACAAACTCTCATGACAAAGCCCGGCCAATGTCCGGCCAACTCAAAGAGATGAATTGTCGATATTGTTGGAGTTTCAAATGTCCCTGGTGACCATTCGGCCACTGCCCACCCTGGTGAAGCTGCTCGCCGTGTGCTGCTTGCTATCAGCGTGCAACGAAAAGAGCGGCGGCGCTCAACAGAGCAACGCCGCGGGCGTGAAACCTGAAGTCAGCGCCGTGACCCTTCATGTCCAGTCGGTCGCGCTGACGGCGGAGGTACCCGGCAGAACCGCGGCCTCGTTGATTGCCGAGGTCCGCCCCCAGGTTGGCGGCATCATCCGTGCGCGAAACTTCAAGGAAGGCAGCGAGGTCAAGGCCGGCGATATTCTCTACGAAATCGACCCCAGCGCCTACCAGGCGTCCTATGACAGCGCCACGGCTGCCTTGCAGAAGGCACAAGGCGCCGTCCCGAGCGCGCAGGCAAAGGTCGATCGTTACAAGGGCCTGACATCGCAGGCCGTCGTCAGCAAGCAGGATCTGGACGACGCCCAATCGACATTGACGCAGGCGCAGGCCGATGTCGCGGCCGCAAAAGCAGCTCTGGAAACGGCACGGATCAATCTCGACTACACGAAGATCAGGGCTCCGATTTCCGGTCGCATCGACGCTTCAGCGGTAACCGTGGGTGCGCTTGTTACCGCCGAGCAGACGACCGCGCTGGCGACCATCAACCAGCTCGATCCGATCAACGTCGATGTCACCCAATCCAATACGAACCTTCTCGCCCTGCGGCGCGCTGTCGCCGAAGGCAGGCTGAAGGTCGTCGGATCGAATGTGTCGGTGAAACTTCGACTGGAGGATGGCACCGCCTATCCGTTGCCGGGAGCGTTCGAGTTTTCCGTAGCCTCCGTTTCCGAGACGCTCGGCACCGTCACCGCTCGTGCAAGCTTTCCCAATCCGGACCGCCTGCTTCTCCCCGGGATGTATGTTCGCGCCACGATCGAGGAGGGTATCGCGCCCAATAGTTTCCTCGTTCCCCAACGCGCGGTCACCCGCAACACCAAGGGCGAGCCCATCGCCATGTTTGTCGACGCTGACGGCAAGGTTCATCAGCGCGTGCTTGTGACCCAGCGCAGCATTGGTAACAGCTGGCTCGTCGGCGAGGGCATCAAGGATGGCGAGCGTGTGGTTGTCGAGGGAATACAGCGCATCCGCGACGGACAGGACGTCAAGGTCGACGACGTCGTGATCGACGACGGCACCGGCGAACTGAAACAGTCGGCCTCCGCCGCCGCATCGAAACAGGCCGCCAACGCGGCCGTAGTCGAGTGAGGTGACCGGTGTCTCGTTTCTTCATTGACCGGCCCATCTTTGCATGGGTGATCGCAATCTGCGTCATGCTTGGCGGATTGCTGTCCATAACCACACTGTCGATCTCGCAGTACCCGCAGATCGCGCCAACCACCGTCAGAATCTCCGCCAACTATCCCGGAGCTGATGCCGAGACCGTCGAAAACTCGGTGACCAAGGTCATCGAGCAGGGCATGACGGGTATCGATAACCTCGACTATATGACCTCGACATCCCAGTCGACGGGCGCTGCATCGATCTCGCTCACGTTCACCAACAAGGCTGATGCGGACGTCGCTCAGATGCAGGTGCAGAACAAGCTGCAGCTTGTCGAGGCGCAGCTGCCGCAGAGCGTTCAGAACACCGGCCTGACGGTTACGAAATCGACTTCGAACTTCCTGATGGTTATCGGCTTCGTGTCGACGGACGGAAAACTGAACTCGACCGACCTTGCCGACTACGTCAACAGCACTCTTAATGATACGCTCAAGCGTGTTCCGGGCGTCGGCGATACACAGCTCTTCGGATCGGGCTACGCCATGCGTATCTGGGTCGATCCCGACAAGCTCGCCAAGTATTCGCTGATGGTCAGCAATGTGACGGCGGCCATTGAGGCACAGAATACGCAGGTCGCCGCCGGTCAGCTTGGTGCGCTACCGCAACGCAAGGGCCAGCAGCTGAACGCCACCGTCACGGCCAAGAGCCGGCTGCAGACGCCCGAGCAGTTCGAAAACATCATCCTGAAGAGCAACGCCGACGGCTCGCTCGTGCGGCTGAACGACGTCGCGACCGTCGAGCTTGGCGCGGAAAGCTACTCGAGCTCGAGCACTTACAATGGAAAACCCTCGGCTGGCCTTGCCATCATGCTGGCTTCGGGTGCCAACGCGATCGATACGGCGGAATCCGTCCGTTCGACGATCGAGACTTTGAAGCAGACGCTGCCCGCCAACGTCGAGGTCGTCTATCCCTACGACACCACGCCCTTCGTCAAGCTGTCGATCGAAGAGGTCGTCAGAACGCTGCTGGAGGCGATTGCGCTCGTCTTCATCGTCATGTTCGTCTTTCTGCAGAACTTCCGGGCGACGCTCATTCCGACGCTTGCCGTTCCTGTGGTTCTGCTCGGAACCTTCGGTATCCTTTCCTTCTTCGGATACTCCATCAACACGCTGACCATGTTCGGTATGGTGCTGGCGATCGGTCTTCTCGTCGACGACGCGATTGTTGTTGTCGAAAACGTCGAACGCGTGATGGAAGAAGAGGATCTCTCGCCCAAGCAGGCGACGATAAAGTCGATGGGCGAGATCACCGGCGCGCTGATCGGTATTGCGACCGTGTTGTCCGCCGTGTTCGTGCCGATGGCCTTCTTTTCGGGATCTGTCGGCGTCATCTACCGCCAGTTCTCCGTGACGATCGTATCGGCGATGCTGCTATCGGTTCTGGTCGCGTTGATCCTGACGCCGGCCCTCTGCGCCACCATCCTCAAGCGCCCCAATCATGGAGCGAAAAAGAAGGGTGTCTTCGGCATCTTCAACCGGGCTTTTGAGCGTGGCACCAGCGGATATCAGCGCGGCGTCGGCGGCATATTGCGGCGACGTGCCCTGTTCCTCGTTGTCTTCGTGCTGATCGCTGTTGGTGTTGGCTTCATGTTCAACCGCCTCGCAAGTTCGTTCCTCCCGGACGAGGACCAGGGTATCCTGATCACCAGCGTGCAGTTGCCCGTTGGAGCAACGGCCGATCGTACGGCCAAGGTGCTGCAGCAGGTCACCGATCACTATCTCAATGACGAGAAGGATTACGTCACCGGCGTGATGGGCGTTGTCGGGTTCGGTTTCGGCGGTCAGGGGCAGAACGTCGGCATCGCCTTCGTGAAGCTCAAGGACTTCGAGGAGCGCAAGACGCCTCAGTCGAAGGCGCAGGCGATTGCCGGTCGAGCCATGAAGGCATTTCAGGGGATCAAGGACGCGAACGTTTTTGCCCTGTCGCCCCCCGCCATCCCAGGCTTCGGCAACAACAGCGGCTTTGACTTCTATCTGAAGGATACGAACGGTGCCGGTCACCAGAAGCTGATCGAGGCGCGCAACCAACTGCTGGCTGCTGCTGGAAAGAGCAGCAAGCTCGTCGGCACGCGTCCGAATGGCCAGGAGGATACGCCGCAGTATTCCGTGGATATAGATGAAGAGCGCGCCAGTGCACTCAACCTCGACCTGTCGGACATCGACACCACCTTGTCGACGGCATGGGGCGGAAACTACGTCAATGATTTCATCGATCGCGGACGTGTGAAGAAGGTCTATGTTCAGGCCGACAAGGATTTCCGCATGCAGCCGGAAGACTTCGATCGCTGGTATGTGAAGAACTCCGACGGCAACATGGTTCCGTTCTCGTCTTTCGCGAGCGGCCACTGGAAGTTCGGATCTCCTCGCCTGGAGCGCTACAACGGCTCGTCTGCTGTCGAAATCCAGGGTTCCGCGGCAACCGGAGTCTCTTCTGGGGATGCAATGAACGAGATCGATGCGCTCGTGAGCCAGCTTCCGCAAGGGTTCACGCACGAGTGGACGGGCCTGTCGGCGCAGGAACGCCTCTCAGGCAGCCAGGCGACGCAACTCTACGCGATCTCGATTCTTGTGGTCTTTCTGGCGCTGGCCGCCCTCTACGAGAGCTGGTCGATCCCGTTCGCGGTCATGCTTTCGGTTCCGATCGGGGTCTTCGGGGCTCTGCTTGCGGCGCTACTCTTCGGCCAGACCAATGACGTCTATTTCAAGGTTGGTCTGCTCACGACGATCGGCCTGGCGGCGAAGAATGCGATCCTGATCGTCGAATTCGCCATCGAGCAGCAGAAGCAGGGCAAGGATCTCGTGGCGGCGACGCTCGAGGCGTCGCGGCAGCGTCTGCGTCCAATCCTGATGACGTCCCTTGCCTTCATTCTCGGTGTCCTGCCGCTGGCGATTGCGAATGGTGCCGGCTCCGGAAGCCAGAACTCGATCGGCATCGGCGTCATGGGCGGCATGATCGCGGCAACGGTACTTGGGATCTTCCTCATTCCGCTGCTCTTCGTCGCGGTTCGCGGCATCTTCAAGGGCAAATCGCCCCAAGAGGAGCACCACGCGGGTGACGCGTCTGCGCAGGATAATGGGCACGCTGATCGGGCATAAGGGAAAAGGCAGTCACGCGGGAAGCGGAGAGGTGAGCTCTCGAACAAATCGGGGTGGTTTCCCGCGTGACCATCACCACATTATCGCGACGCTTTGGAAAATTGAAGTACCGAATAGTACGTAATATGGATGAGGCAGCGCGACAAACGCGGGGGCTTTCGGGCTGCCGTCGTCGGACTGGTCATCGCGGCGTTTCTGGTTTAGGCAAAAGCCTACCCCGCAATGAGCTCGCAACTCCAATGGACGCCGACGAAACAGAACCAGCGCCAACGGCGCGCATGCTTCAATGGGCTCGAAACTCGACGATCTATCGTGTGCAACGAAAGATGATGTCGGAACATGAGCTGAGGCAGGCTATCCTTCGCAAGGCGCGAGAGAAGTTCGAAGATATTTCGGCCGCGCAATTGCAGCGTCTCGGAGAGGAGGCTGTCGCATGCGGCTATCGCCTCAACGCGCTTGATGACGTCAATTATGCCGAATTGAAGGTCCGCTCCGCTGTTCGAAGCGGCAAATCCAAGAAGGCGATCTCGCAGAAGCTGGCCATCAAGGGCGTGGATCGCGAAATCGTCGGGAACGCGCTTGAGGAAGCCGACGATTTTCTGGCCGCATTGAATTTCGCTCGTAAGCGTGGCTTCGGTCCTTATCGCCGGCTTGATGCCGATGACGCTCGGCGGAACAAGGAACTTTCCGCGTTTGCCAGAGGAGGGTTCAGCCTCTCCATCGGCCGCAGAATATTCGAAATGACCCGCGACGAGGCGGAAGAGCTTCTTCTGCAAAGCCAGTCGCTCTGACTTCCAGTATAATCACCCCACGGACAAAGCCGCGCTGAACCTAGGCCGGAGTTTCCGCGCGACCGGGCGATCGCGTTGCCTGGAGCACTGTATCTGCCCGTACGATCTAATGTCACAAATTTTGAAGAAAATTGGATTGTCTTGTGATGTAATGAGTGCTAAATAAGTGACCGATCGGTCGGTTAATCCATTTTGGGTTTGATTGGCGTTGCGGGAGCAGGAGGAATTCGCGCATGTCGGAAGCATTCATCTGTGATGCCGTTCGTACACCCATCGGCCGCTACGGCGGCGCGCTGGCGACGGTCCGCGCAGACGATCTCGCCGCCCTTCCGCTGGCAACTCTGATGGAGCGCAATCCTCAGGTCGACTGGAGCAAGGTCGACGATCTGATCTATGGCTGCGCCAATCAGGCGGGCGAGGACAACCGCAATGTCGGCCGCATGGCCGTGCTCCTGTCCGGCATGCCGATCGCGGTCCCTGCGACCACGGTCAACCGCCTATGCGGCTCCGGCATGGACGCCGTCGGCATGGCCGCAAGAGCGATCCGCGCCGGCGACTGCGATTTGGTGATCGCCGGCGGCGTTGAAAGCATGAGCCGCGCACCATTCGTCATGCCGAAAGCAGACAGTGCCTTTTCCCGTGCCAACGCCATCTATGACACCACGATCGGTTGGCGCTTTATCAATCCCAAGATGAAGGCCGAATTCGGCGTCGATTCAATGCCGCAGACGGCCGACAACGTCGCCGCTGATTTTGGCGTCAGCCGCGCCGACCAGGATGCCTTCGCAGCCCGCAGCCAAGCTCGCTGGGCAGCCGCGCAGGAAGCCGGCCTCTTCGCGGACGAACTCGTCGCCGTGAGGGTTGCGCAGAAAAAAGGCGATCCTGTTGTCGTCGATCGCGACGAGCACCCACGCCCGGGTACGACAGTCGAGCAGCTTTCAAGATTGAAGGGCGTCAACGGCCCCGATCTCAGTGTCACGGCCGGTAATGCATCTGGCGTCAACGATGGAGCCGCCGCTCTCGTCGTTGCAAGCGAATCCGCCGCAAGAGCGCAGGGCCTGGCGCCGAAGGCGCGCATCGTCGCGATGGCGGCAGCTGGCGTCGAACCTCGCATCATGGGTATCGGCCCGGCACCCGCCGCGCGACGCGTGCTGGAGCGCGCCGGTCTTTCAATCGGGCAGATGGATGTGATCGAACTCAACGAGGCATTTGCAGCTCAGGCGCTCGCCGTGCTGCGCGATCTGGACCTCCCCGATGATGCGCCCCATGTCAATCCGAATGGCGGCGCCATCGCGATGGGCCACCCGCTCGGCATGAGTGGCGCCCGCCTGATCACGACGGCAACCTACCAATTGCATCGCCAGGGCGGCCGTTACGCGCTTTGCACAATGTGCATCGGCGTCGGCCAGGGCATTGCAATCATTCTTGAGCGCGTCTGACGCGCGACGGCAAAGGAGACGAAACCATGTATGCACAGATGGTCAAGACCGACAGCGCCCGCGTCAAGACGCTCGACGAGATGGATCCGGTGGAACGTGCCTTCCAGGAGCGCGTCGATGCCGGGCAGAAGATCGAGCCGAAGGAATGGATGCCGGAAGGCTACCGCAAAACCTTGATGCGCCAGATCAGCCAGCACGCGCATTCCGAAATCGTCGGCCAGCTGCCTGAGGGCAATTGGATCACCCGCGCGCCGACGCTCGAGCGCAAGGCCATCCTGCTTGCCAAGGTCCAGGACGAAGCTGGGCATGGCCTCTATCTCTACTGCGCCGCCGAGACACTCGGCATCAGCCGTGACGAAATGTACGAGCAGCTGCACAGCGGCAAGGCGAAGTATTCCTCGATTTTCAACTATCCGACGCTGAGCTGGGCCGACATCGGCGCTGTTGGCTGGCTGGTGGATGGTGCCGCGATCATGAACCAGGTGCCGCTGCAGCGCTGTTCGTACGGGCCCTACGCCCGCGCCATGGTCCGCATCTGCAAGGAAGAGAGCTTCCATCAGCGTCAGGGCTTCGACATCCTGATGAAGATGGTCAAGGGCACGCCGGCTCAGAAGGAAATGGTCCAGGACGCTTTGAACCGCTGGTGGTGGCCGTCGCTGATGATGTTCGGTCCCTCCGACGATGCGTCGGTTCATTCCGCTCAATCCATGTCCTGGAAGATCAAGCAGAACTCGAATGACGAACTGCGCCAGAAGTTCGTGGACCAGACGGTGCCGCAGGCACAATACCTTGGCCTCACGGTTCCCGACCCGGATCTGAAATGGAACGAGGAAAAGGGTGGCTACGATTTCGGCGAACCTGACTGGACGGAGTTCTTCGCGGTCATCGCCGGTAACGGCCCCTGCAATGCCGAACGCCTCGGCGCCAGGCAGAAGGCATGGAACGACGGCGCCTGGTTCCGTGATGGTCTCGTTGCCCACGCCGAAAAGATGAAATCGCGTCGCGCTGCTGCGCGGATCGCAGCCGAGTAAGCCGGGCGCCTCGGCGCTCGCTCCAAGCAGTCGCACTCTTAACAATATGCGATTTCCGGGCCAGGGCCCGTGAGAAGCGCAAGACGGGAGAAATATCCATGTCCAGCGAATGGCCTCTTTGGGAAGTCTTCATCCGCGGTCAGCACGGCCTCAATCACCGGCATGTCGGCAGCCTGCACGCGCCTGATGCCGAAATGGCCGTGAACAACGCCCGCGACGTCTACACTCGCCGGAACGAAGGCGTCAGCATCTGGGTAGTGCGCTCAAGCGACATCACCGCTAGCGCGCCTTCGGACAAGGGGCCCCTCTTCGATCCTTCGAATTCGAAAGTCTATCGCCATCCGACGTTCTTCGACGTTCCAGATGAAGTGGGGCATATGTGATGAGTGCCTCCTCCAACACCGCTGTCAGCCAGACAGCACTTTTCGAGTTTCTGGCCCGCATGGGCGACAATACGCTCATCCTTGGGCATCGCGTTTCTGAATGGTGCGGGCATTCGCCGGCTCTTGAAGAAGACATTGCGCTTTCCAACACCGCGCTCGATCTGATTGGTCAGACACAGCTTTGGCTCGCCCTCGCCGGCGAAGTCGAAGGACGGGGCCGCAGCGCCGACAATCTTGCCTACCTGCGCGACGCCCGCGAGTTCCGCAACGTTCTGCTGGTCGAGCGTCCAAACGGCGATTTTGGCAAGACGCTGATGCGTCAATTTCTGTTCGATGCCTGGCACTTCCTGACGCTGAAGGCGCTTTGCGGCTCGACCGACAAGCGCATTGCTGAAATTGCCGAGAAGGCGTCGAAGGAAGTTGCCTATCACCTCGACCGCAGCCGCGATCTGATCATCCGCCTTGGCGACGGCACCGCCGAAAGCCATCGGCGCATGCAGGAGGCGCTGGACGATCTCTGGGCCTATACCGGCGAACTCTTCATCGGCGATGCATCCGACACGGAGCTTTCCGTAGCTGGCATTGCACCGGAGCCGGAGAGCCTGAAGGCCGCCTGGGATGAACTGGTTGGCGAGACGCTCTTAGAGGCAACCCTCCAAAAGCCAGCCGATGGTTTCATGCACAAGGGCGGCAAGCGGGGTCTCCATACTGAACATATGGGCTTCATCCTGGCCGAGCTGCAATTCCTGCAGCGCGCCTATCCGGGCGCAACCTGGTAACGGAAGGAGACGGTCATGATGGCCGTAACTTTGCCTTCGACAACAGACGTCTGGCAGTGGCTTGCCGAGGTTCCGGATCCGGAGATTCCGGTCATCTCTCTTGTTGACCTTGGCATCATCCGCGACGTCGCCTTCGATGACGACACGCTGGTTGTGACGGTAACGCCGACCTATTCCGGCTGTCCGGCAACCGCGATCATCAATCTCGATATCGAGCAGGCGTTGCATGAAAAAGGCGTCGAAAAGCTGCGGCTGGAACGTCGGCTGTCGCCAGCCTGGACCACTGACTGGATCAGTTCCGAAGGTCGCGAAAAGCTCAAGGCCTACGGTATTGCGCCGCCTGTCGATGGCACCGCGATAGACGGCCTCCTGCGCCAGCGCGTCGATCGGCTCTCCGGCCGTTCCAACCCGACGATCGCCTGTCCGCGATGCGGATCGACCAACACCGAAAAGATCAGCCAGTTCGGCTCGACGCCCTGCAAGGCGAGCTATCGCTGCACCGACTGTCTGGAACCATTCGACTATTTCAAGTGCATCTGACGCTTTGCCCAGTGAGGTCCGCAATATGGCACGTTTCCATTCCCTTCAGGTTACCGACGTCAAGCGCGAGACGCGCGATGCGGTGGTTGTCACGCTCGCTCCGCTGGCCGAGGACCGCAATGCGTTCGATTTTACGCAGGGTCAGTATCTGACGTTCCGCCGCAAGTTCGATGGCGAAGAACTGCGCCGCTCATACTCGATCTGTGCCGGGCGTGACGAAGGTGTGTTGCGGGTCGGAATCAAGCGGGTCGACGGCGGCTGCTTCTCGACCTGGGCCAACGAAGAGCTGCGGATTGGCGATACGCTGGAGGCAATGCCGCCCATGGGCGCGTTCTTCACGGCGATTGAGCCCGAGATCTCCAAGAGCTACCTCGGTTTTGCCGCCGGCAGCGGCATTACGCCGGTGCTGTCAATTATCAAGACCACGCTTTCGCGTGAGCCCCATTCTCGCTTCACGCTCGTCTACGCAAACCGGCAGATCAGCTCGATCATGTTCCGCGAAGAGCTGGACGATCTGAAGAACACCTATCTCGGCCGCCTGTCCATTCTGCATGTACTGGAAAGCGAAGCCCAGGATATCGATCTTTTCACAGGCCGGATCGACGCCGGCAAGTGCGCGGCACTGTTCAAGCACTGGATCGACCTGAAATCCGTCGACACCGCCTTCATCTGCGGTCCGGAACCGATGATGCTGACAATCGCGGCCGCTCTTCGCGACCACGGGATGCGCGAGGAGCAGATCAAGTTCGAGCTCTTCGCCTCGTCGCAGCCGGGCCGGGCCCGCCGGAAGACGGAAAGCTCGGCCTCCGCGGATCGCGGCGCGGCCTGCGAGGCGACGGTTACTCTCGATGGCGCAACCCGCGTCTTCAAGATGCCGAAGCAGGGCCAGACGCTGCTGGAAGCGGCTATCGAGAACAACATGGACGCACCCTACGCCTGCAAGGCGGGTGTCTGTTCCACGTGCCGGGCCAAGGTGATCGAAGGTGAGACCGAGATGGAGGTCAACCATGCGCTCGAGGACTACGAAGTGCGTCAGGGCTACGTGCTGACCTGTCAGTGTTATCCGCTGAGCGACCGCGTCGTGGTGAGCTACGACCAGTAAGGCGCGAAAGCGCGGGAGGAACTGCCAATGTCCGATACGATGCCGATCGAAGAATATCTGTTGAAGGGTGGCGTGCTGACGTCGCCTGACAATGTGACCCCGCGTTATCGCGGCGAGCTCCTGCGCCTGATGGCAAGTTTCGTCGACAGCGAGCTTGCGGGTGCGGCCGGCTTTGCCGACACGATCAACGATGCGCCTGGCATCAAGGAGCGCATCGCGTCTGCCAAGATCGTGCTCGAAAAGACCGACCACGCCGGTCGCGTGCTCGAGATCATGGGCAGCTTCGGCGCCGATACCGGCCGCTATGCCGTCCATCACCCCTGGGATGCCCGGCTGACGCGTGAGGCTGATATTGGCGCGGCACGTCAAGGCGGCGATATGCGCCTCTCGGTCTTCCACTATCCTCTGCATGGCTGGGTGGACGCTGTCATCATGAATGTGCTCATGGGCGCGGCAAGCACCATCCAGCTTCGCGAGCTTACCCACGTCTCCTATCAGCCGCTTGCCGAAGTGTTTCGCGCCATCCTACCGCGCGAGGCGCACCATACCGAGCTTGGCATCGAGGGCTTGAAGCGGATTGCCGAAACGGAAGCTGGGATGTCGCAGGCGCGGGAAGCGATCGCCTATTGGCGTCCGCGCGTCGCCGCGAGCTTTGGACACTCCGGCTCGGCTCGCTACGAAACATTGGCGCGCTTCGGCCTCCGCCATACTCCCAATGAGGCGCTGCTGACCGAATGGCAGGCAGCTGTCGACGCGCAGCTCATTGCGCTTAATCTGAACTGACCCGGAAGGATACGACAATGAACGTTCTGGTAAACCCGCCGCGCCGGCTCGAAAGCTACGTCTATGGCCGCTGGGTTCCCGGTACGAAGGATGGCGCTCTGCTGCTCGATGCGTCGACGGGCGCACCGGTGGCGACAATCGATTCCACCGGCGTCGACTTTGCCGCGTCTCTTGCATACGGCCGCGAGAAGGCAGGCCCGGCCTTACGTCGCATGTCCTTCCATGAGCGCGCGGCGATGCTGAAGGCTCTCGGCCAGGCACTGATGGATCGCAAGGAAGAGTTCTATGCACTTTCCTCGGCCACCGGTGCTACGAAAGCCGACAGCTGGATCGATATCGACGGAGGCATCGGCACGTTGCTGTCCTATGCCTCGAAGGGCCGACGCGAGCTGCCCAACACACGCGTCCTTGTTGACGGCGACGTCGAATCCCTGTCGCGTGACGGTACCTTCGCTGCCCGGCACATCCTGTCGCCGCTGCAGGGCGTTGCCATTCACATCAATGCCTTCAACTTTCCGGTCTGGGGGATGCTGGAAAAGCTTGCTCCGACCCTGCTCGCCGGCATGCCTGCTATCGTCAAGCCGGCCAGCCAGACGGCCTATCTGACCGAACTGGTCGTACGCCGAATGGTCGAGACGGGTCTGCTTCCGGAAGGAGCGGTGCAACTGGTCTGCGGCTCCGTGGGCGACCTGCTGGACCATGTCGACGGGCAGGATGCGGTCACATTCACCGGCTCGGCCTGGACCGGCCGCAAGCTGAAGACGCATCCGGCGATCATCGAGAATTCGGTCCGCTTCACCATGGAGGCAGACAGCCTCAACGCCTCCGTTCTCGGCCTCGATGCAGCGCCCGGCACGGAGGAGTTCGATCTTTTCGTCAAGGAAGTCTCCCGCGAAATGACCGCGAAGGCCGGCCAGAAGTGCACGGCCATCCGCCGGGTCATCGCGCCTAGAGCCTATTGTGACGCTTTGGTTTCCGCTCTGGGCGAACGCCTAGGCAAAACCGCGCTCGGCAACGCCGCCGATGAAAATGTCCGCATGGGACCGCTCGCGAGCCTTGCCCAGCGCGAGGAGGTCCGCTCCCGCATCCGCGATCTCCTGGCTGATGCTGAGATCGTTGCCGGTGATCCGGACACTCCGCGCGTCGTTTCCGGCGACGCCAAGGCCGGTGCCTTCCTCAATCCCGTTCTGCTATATTGCGACAAGCCGTGGGAGGCGCGCGCCGTTCACGACATTGAGGCTTTCGGCCCGGTCAGCACGGTCATGCCCTATGACAGCGCCGAGGAGGCCGTCGATCTTGCACGCCGTGGCAAGGGAAGCCTTGTTTCCTCAGTCTTCACCAACGATTCCGCCTTTGCCGAAGAGGTTGTCCTTGGAATGGCGCCCTTCCACGGTCGCGTTCTGATAGGCAACCGTGTCAGTGCCAAGACCTCCACTGGGCATGGTTCGCCGCTGCCGGGTCTGGTGCACGGTGGTCCGGGTCGTGCTGGCGGCGGCGAGGAACTCGGTGGGCTTCGCGGTGTGAAGCACTACATGCAGCGCACCGCCGTACAGGGCTCGCCAACGCTTCTCTCCGCTGTGACTGGCCGCTGGGTTTCTGATGCTGACGTCCGCAAGGATGCTGAGCATCCGTTCCGCAAGTCGCTCGCTGAACTCAGGATCGGCGACCAGCTTGTTACTGGCACGCGCACCGTCACGCTTGAGGATATCGAGCACTTCGCCAACTTCACCGGCGATACCTTCTATGCCCACATGGACGAGGAGGCAGCCAAGGCCAATCCGTTCTTCGATGGACGTGTCGCCCATGGCTACCTGATTGTCTCCTTTGCCGCCGGTCTTTTCGTCGATCCGGCTCCCGGCCCGGTTCTTGCCAATTACGGCGTTGACAACCTGCGTTTCCTGACGCCGGTCAACCCGGGCGATACGCTTCAGGTGCATCTCACCTGCAAGGAAATCAATCCCCGTATCGGCGCCGAGCATGGCGAGGTCCGCTGGGATTGCCGGGTGACCAATCAGAATGCTGCGACGGTCGCACAATACGACGTGTTGACGATGGTTGCCAAGACAAGGGACTGATCGAGATGGCGCAGGTCTACTCCTATGATGGCGTCGTGCCCGTCATCCACCCGGCGGCCTTCGTCCATCCGGCCGCGGTGGTGATCGGTGACGTCATCATCGGACCGGCCTGCTATGTCGGGCCTTGCGCAGTGCTGCGTGGGGATTTCGGACGCATTGTCATGGAGCGTGGCTCCAACGTTCAGGAGACCTGCGTCGTACACAGCTTTCCCAACGTCGAAGTTGTGATCGGCGAGGAGGGCCATATTGGCCACGGCGCCGTGTTGCATGGGTGCCAAATTGGCCGGAACGCCATGGTGGGAATGAACGCGGTTGTCATGGACGAGGCGGTGATCGGCGAGAATTCGATCGTTGCCGCCATGGCCTTCGTCAAGGCCGGAGCTGAAATCCCTCCAAATAGCCTCGCCGTCGGTTCGCCGGCGCGGGTCATCCGCGAACTCAGCGAGAAGGAAATCGCCTGGAAGCGGCAGGGCACGGGCGTCTACCAGCGGCTGGCTCTCGAAGCGAAAGACAAGCTGCAGGCTGTCGAACCGCTCACCGAGCAGGAAACGGACCGCCGGCGCATCGTGGCCCCGGAATATGACCCGTTGATCCTGGAACGATTGAAGTTTGACGAATGATGCCGTTCAGCGAACAGCCTTGACGCCTTCGAGGATCAATGTCGTCGCGATATCGGCATATTCGTCGCGGCTGATCGGGCCACCGGGGCGGAACCACATATAGACCCAGTTCATCATGCCGAAGAGCGACATGGTCACCGGCATCAGCAGTGGCTTGTCGGTGTTGAGATCCGGGTTGATCTCGATGATGGTGTTGGAAAAGCGCTTGACGATCCGGCGCTCGATGGCGCGGAGTTCATCGAGCTGTTCCGCGGATAGCGCGTCGGTGCCGTTGAGCTGCACCTTGTGCTCATTGTCGGCACCACGATAGCTCTCAAGCACCTGCCGAACCAGCTGTCGAAGTCGCTCCTGCGGAGCAACATCGGGGTTGTCGGCGGAGGCGACAGCCGCCTCCAGCTCTTCCAGGTGATTGCGGATGATATCGAAGATCAGCGCGTCTTTGCTCGGATAGTAGTGGTAGAGCAGGGCTTTGGAGACATTGCTGCGCGAAGCGATGTGGGCCATGGAGGCTTTCTCCATTCCCATCTCCGCAAAAACGGCAGCGGCGCTGCTTAACAGGCTGCGTTGTTTCTCTTCAAAGTCGATCGCGCGCGTTCTTGCCATACTATTCCTGCGTTCCTGTTTCGTCCGACGCGCCCTCCACGCGATGGGTACCGAGAGTCTTATGGGCGCTTCCCAGAATGATCGTCATCCCGGGAAGCGCCGTACTCATTCCTTTGGTCGGTTATCGACGACCCGTTTTGCCTTGCCCTCGGAGCGAGCGACTCCACCCGGATCGCGAATCTCGATCTTTGTGGTAACACCAACGACGCTCTTGATGTAGTGGGCGAGGGATTTTGCCGAGGTGGCGCGCGCAATTTCGTCGGCCGCGTCAGGCGTGCACTCGACGTGAACCGTCATCTGGTCCATGCGCCCGGCCCGGCTGAGCTCGATCTGGAAATGCGGCGCCAGCCCATGACACTTTAGGATCTGTTCCTCGATCTGGGTCGGGAAGACGTTGACGCCGCGAAGGATCATCATGTCGTCTGAGCGACCGGTGATCTTTTCGATGCGCCGCATGGAGCGCGCCGTGCCGGGCAGCAGCCGCGTCAGATCGCGGGTGCGGTAGCGGATGATCGGCAGGCCTTCCTTGGTCAGCGTCGTGAAGACGAGTTCGCCCATCTCACCATCGGGAAGAACTTCGCCGGTCGAGGGATCGATGATCTCGGGGTAGAAGTGGTCTTCCCAGATATGCAGCCCGTCCTTGGTCTCGACGCATTCGCTGGCGACACCCGGCCCCATGACCTCTGAGAGGCCATAGATGTCGACGGCATGCATGTCGAATGACTGCTCGATCTCCTGGCGCATGGCGTTGGTCCAGGGCTCGGCGCCGAAGATGCCGACGGCAAGCGAGCTTTCGCGGGGATCGATACCCTGCCTGCGGAACTCGTCGAGAATCGAGAGCATGTAGGAAGGCGTGACCATGATGATGCGTGGCTTGAAATCCTGCATCAACGTGACCTGCCGCTCCGTCATGCCGCCCGACATCGGCACGACCGTGCAGCCGAGACGCTCGGCACCATAGTGGGCACCAAGCCCGCCGGTGAAGAGCCCGTATCCGTATGCAACATGGACCATATCCCCGGGACGGCCGCCGGCCGCCCGGATCGAGCGGGCGACCATATCCGCCCAGGTGTCGATGTCCTTCTGGGTGTAGCCGACGACGGTCGGCTTGCCTGTTGTGCCCGAAGAGCCATGGATTCGCACCAGTTTTTCCCGCGGCACGGCAAACATGCCGAAGGGGTAGGTGTCGCGAAGGTCTTTCTTGGTCGTGAACGGGAATTTCGCCAGATCGGCCAACGACTTCAGGTCGGAGGGGTGGACACCTGCTTCGTCAAATCGTGCACGATAGAAAGGTGAGTTCTCGTAGGCGTGGCCCAGAGACCACTTCATTCGTTCGAGCTGGAGTGCTGCAATCTCGTCGCGCGAGGCGGTCTCGAGAGCGTCGAGATCGCCGGGACGGGGGGATAGATCTTCCATGTATGTCTCCTCCGAAATAAGTGGCCGGCGGCTTACGCCTCTTCCGGCAAAAGAGTGCCCTTGACGGTGCGCGAGTGGCCGCGGAACTCGGCAATGTGCTCGCCGTTCTGATTGGTCACGTTGATATCGTAGATGCCGCCTCGACCGCGCCGCGAGACCTCGCGCGCGGAGGCGGTCAGCCGGTCGCCTTTGAATGCCGGCGCGATGTAGGTTACGGAACAGTGCTGCCCCACCGTGCGCTGGTTGTAGGTGTTGCAGGCAAAGGCGAAGGCGGAATCGGCCAGCGCGAAGATGTATCCCCCGTGGCAGGTGCCGTGGCCATTGGTCATCTCGGGCTTGACGATCATGGAGATCACCGCCGTCCCGGGTGCCACGCGCTCCATCACCATGCCTAGGTGGCGAGTGGCATTGTCCTCGCGCCACATCGCATCCGCACAGGCTTCGGCAAGCTCTTGCGCAGTCAGAACGAGCCTATTCGTCATTGCCCCTTGAACTCCGGTTTCCGCTTTTCAAGGAACGCGGCCACGCCCTCGGCATAATCGGTGCTGCGTCCCGCTTCGCGTTGCAGATCGCGCTCGAGTTCGAGTTGCTCATCCAGCGAGTTGGTCGCTGCCGCCTGGATGGCGCGCTTGGTCATGCCAAGGCCTTTTGTCGGTCCGGCAGCGAGTTTGGCGGCCAGAGCCGTTGCTTCGTCGAGAAGCGTGGCATCATTGACCGTTTTCCAGATGAGGCCCCAATTGGCTGCCGTCTCTGCGTCGAGTGGTTCGGCTGTCAGCGCCAAAGCCTTGGCCCTCGCTTCACCGAGGAGGCGAGGCAGGCTCCAGGTGCCACCGGAATCGGGCACGAGACCGATCTTGGCGAAGGCCTGAATGAAGCGCGCTGAGCGCGCTGCCAGCGTGATATCGCATGCAAGTGCGATATTGGCGCCTGCGCCCGCGGCAACGCCGTTGACCGCACAGATGACAGGTTTCTCAAGTGTCCTGATCAGGCGGATCAGCGGGTTATAGAAGAGCTCGATCGTCCGCCCGAGGTCCGGCGCCGCTCCGCCCTTGCGCGGGTCGCGGTCACCAAGATCCTGTCCTGCACAGAAGCCACGCCCGGCGCCGGTAAGAAGCACTGAACGCACTGATGCATCCTGATGCGCGCGTTCGAAGCCGGCTCGCAGTGCCAGATGCATCTCTTCGTTGAAGGCGTTGAGCTTGTCGGGCCGGTTGAGCGTCAGCGTGAGAACGCCATCGGCAAAGGCCGATAGGACGGTGTCGGATTCGGACATATTTCCTCCAGTTCCGCCAGGATCGGGCGGTTCATGAAAAAACTCTTGCATAAACCGACCGGCCGGTCAATTATAAATCCACTGCATGAGAGGAACATGTGATGGATGCCCTTTTTGACCGCCACCAGCCGACGCTTGCTGCCGCCTTGAAGGCGGTGCGGGAGCGCGGTTATTGGTCGGCTTATCCTGAAATCCCAAGCGGAAAGATTTATGGCGAAACCGCCAAGGATGATGGTCTGGCATCCTATAGTGCCCGTCTCGGCAAGCCTTTCGCTCTGCCTGGTCACCCGGGGACAGCGCACATCGGCGCGGAAGTCTCGCCGTTCGGCCCAGCGCTGGGCATTACTTATCCAGCCGCCGATGTCGACACGCTGATTGCTGCCTCGCAGGCTGCTGGGTCCGCGTGGGCCGAGGCCTCGGCGGAAATGCGAGTCGGCATCTGCATCGAAGTTCTTGCCCGCCTCAATCGCATGAGCTTCGAAATTGCCAATGCTGTCATGCATACGACAGGGCAGGCTTTTGCCATGGCATTCCAGGCGGGCGGACCGCATGCTCAGGATCGTGGCCTAGAGGCGGTCGCCTATGCCTACGCAGAAATGACCCGCACGCCGGCACAGGCGATCTGGACCAAGCCGCAAGGCAAGGGTGAGCCGATCGTTCTGGAAAAGCAGTGGCGGATCGTGCCGCGCGGCATCTCGCTTGTCATCGGCTGCCAGACCTTCCCGACGTGGAACAGCTATCCTGGCCTTTTCGCCAGCCTGGCAACCGGCAACACCATCATCGTCAAGCCGCATCCGGCTGCAATCCTGCCGTTGGCGATCACCGTTTCCGTTATTCGTGACGTGCTCGCCGAACAGGGATTTGACCCCAATGTTGTGCTTCTGGCAGCGGATGCTCCGGCCGCTGAAGTCACCGTTGATCTCGTGAAGAATAGGGCCGTGTCGATCATCGATTATACGGGCTCGAATGCCTTCGGTGATTGGGTACGCCGGAATGCCGGCGAGGCGCAGGTCTACACCGAAGAGGCGGGTGTCAATTCGATCGTCGTCGCGGCGACGGACGACTTCGCTGGCATGTGCGCCAACATTGCATTCTCGCTCTCGCTCTACAGCGGCCAGATGTGCACCGCGCCGCAGAACATCTTCGTTCCAAGGAGCGGTATCGAGACCGATCAGGGCCACAAGAGCTTTGACGACGTCGCAGGGGGAATCGCAGCCGCGATCGACGAACTTCTTGCAGATCCGGCGCGCGCTGCCGGTGTCTGTGGCGCGATTGCCAATCCGGCGACCGTGGCACGGATCGAGGCAGCCCGCGGACTCGGAAGGGTCATTCGTGACTCCGCTCCCGTCACTGTCGGGGATGTGCGCACGGCAACGCCGCTCATCATTGCCGTCGATGACGATAAGACGGACGCTCATGAGGAAGAACGCTTTGGTCCGATCGCCTTCATTGTCGCGGTCGCTGATGCAGGCGCTGGTATCGAAAAGGCTGCAAGCCTTGCCCGCCGCAAGGGCGCGATCACCGCGGCGCTCTACGACAACGACGAGCACCGGATAGACGCTGCGGTCGACGCGTCTGCCAAGGCCGGCGTCAACCTCTCGATCAATCTGACGGGCGGCATCTTTATCAATCAGAGTGCTGCTTTCAGCGATTTCCACGTCACCGGCGCCAACCCGGCCGGCAATGCCAGCCTGACCGACGCCGCTTTCGTTGCCAACCGCTTCCGCACCGTCATGTGGCGTCGCCCGAAGGCGGCGTGAACGGCGGGTGGTCGCGAACGAAGCCCAGCAATAATATTCTATCGGGGGAGACGATGATGAACCTTGCCATCAAGAAGCGTGACGGAATCGCCGTCGTTACTGTCGATAATCCGCCGGTGAATGCGCTTTCGCAGGCACTGAGGCAGGATTTACTGACCGCCGCGGAGACGCTCGACCACGATAGCGATGTTCAAGCTGTGGTACTGATCTGCGCTGGCCGAACTTTCATCGCCGGGGCCGATGTCAACGAGTTCGGAAAGCCGCCAATGCCGCCGCATCTGCCTGATGTCGTTGCGCGGATCGAGGCATCCCGAAAGCCTTGGGTCGCCGCAATTCACGGCAGTGCGCTCGGTGGCGGCCTTGAAATTGCTCTCGGCTGTCGTTTCCGCGTAGCGGCCGCTTCTGCCACCCTCGGGTTGCCGGAAGTTCGGCTTGGCATCGTGCCGGGAGCCGGCGGCACCGTCCGGCTGCCGCGTCTTGTCGGCCCGGCGCTCGCCGCGGATCTTGTGACAACAGGAAAGCCGATCAGTGCAACGGAAGCCCGGTCGCAGGGTCTGGTGGACGCTCTTATTGAGCACGATCTCGAGGACGGTGCCGTCGCTTTCGCGAGGTCGACCTTGCAACACACGCTGCCGCTGCCGCTTCGAGAACGGGCGGTCGCTGCTGTCGACGATGGTTTCTGGGGGACGACGACGAAGGCTGTCGCGGCACGTTCCAAACGCGAGGAAGCGCCGCTGCGGGCACTCGCCTGCGTCAGGAAGGCAGCCGAGGTCGACTTCGATGCGGCAATGGCTTTCGAGCGGGAAACATTTCTTTACCTGCGCGGTTCATCCCAGGCGGCAGCGCTGAGGCACGTCTTCTTTGCCGAACGTGGAGCGGCGCGTCCGCCGGAGCTTGCCGGCGTCCGTGCGCGAGACGTCAGGTCCGCCGCGGTCGTTGGTGGGGGAACGATGGGAGCCGGGATTGCCGCAACGCTGCGGGACGCGGGCTTGCCGGTCATACTGGTTGAAAGAGATGAAAGTGCGGTCGCACGCGGTCTGGCCAATCTGAAATCGATCTACGACGGCGCGGCTAAGAAGGGCCGGATAAGCGCGAGCGCTGCGGCCGAAAAGATCGGTGGTGTGACAGGAACAACCGACTACCGGGCGCTAGCCGATACCGATCTCGTGATCGAGGCTGTTTTTGAGGATCTTGACGTCAAGCGGCAGGTTTTTGCGCTATTGGCTGACAACTGCCGCGAGGACGCAATTCTCGCAACCAACACCTCTTATCTCAATCCGCAGGAGATCGCCGCGGAGATCCGCGGTCAGGATCGCTTCCTTGGCCTGCATTTCTTCAGTCCTGCGCATGTCATGAAACTGCTTGAGATCGTGCCCACGGCAGGCACGGCGCCGGAAGTTCTCGCAACCGCTTTTTCATTGGCGCGCATTCTCGGGAAAATTCCAGTACGGGCCGGGATTTGTGATGGCTTCATCGGCAATCGCATCCTCAAGGTAACACGCGCGCAGGCAGAAAGGCTGCTGTTATCAGGAGCAACGCCGGCCGCAGTCGATGCGGCGATGCGGACTTTCGGATTGCCGATGGGGCCGTTTGAAGCGCAGGATCTCGGCGGACTCGATATTGCCGGCTTTCAGCGTCGGGCCGCGCGTGGTCGCGGCGAAACGCCGTTTGCGCCGATTGCCGACCGGCTGTGCGAAATGGAACGGTTTGGCCAGAAGACCGGCGGCGGATGGTACGATTACGCGAAGGGAGATCGAACCCCGCAACCTTCGCCAGTGGTGGCGTCGGTGATCGCTGAAGCTGCACGCGGATTGGCCCAACGGGACTGGAGCGAGGAGGCAATCGCGGATTGCATCATCCTGCCCGTCGTCAATGAAGCGGCCGCGATACTCGACGAGGGCATCGCACTCAGAGCTACCGATATCGACCTCGTGAAAATACACGGTTACGGTTTCCCCCGCTGGAGGGGTGGGCCGATGCACTATGCTGAATACCGCGGCCTGAACGATGTCGTCGATCGCCTTGAGCAGTTGTCGCGCGACGGGTTGGCGACGCCGCCATGCGATTTGCTGCGGCGCGCTGCGAAAGCAGGCGGGTGGGCGGAGATTAATCAGGGGTAAAGTGCTAGATTAGAGCAATCTGCAGAGACCAGGGAGGGGATGATGCAGTCGTTGGTCACACCGGTTCACACGCCGATGGCGGTGGAGGATCTTGAAGCCAGGATACGCAAGGCCTGCGGCGCGTTCGATTTGGAGCCAATGGCGCCAACCGGCATCGTCGCGGGCGACGTTTCCACGCGGCGGATCGGTTTTTTTGACACGGTCGTCGTCGCGCTTGACGCTCGCCATGTGGCGCGCGGTGCGCGGGCAATACGCCAGGATCCGGGTGAGCATCTTTTTCTGCTGATCCAGGATGAGGGCCACTGCCGGATCGATCAGGGTGAACGTTCCACCCGCCTGTCGCCCGGCGACATGTTTTTGGTCGATTCTGTCCAGCCATCGTCCTTTGTCTATGACGGTGCGCGCTCAAACCAGCTTTCAATTCACATGCCACGCGCCGAAATGGTGCACCGCTTCGGCGCCATGTGCACGGGCGGTATCGCCTTCAGCCAGAGTGACCCACTCTGGTTGGCGATGCGCGCGGTAATCACGAAGTTGCTTGAGGAGCCCCTGGCCACGCAGCAGTTGAGCGAGGCACTGCTCAGCCTGATGGGCGCATATCTTCAGGGAATGGAGAGAGGCGAACAGCCGCGCTCCGGGCAGACTCTTCTTTCCCGTGCTCTGGCGATGATCGACCTCAACTGCGCGGATCCGACGTTCGGTGCCAGCGAATTGGCGCGGCGCTTGAATGTGTCCGAACGCATGCTGCAGCGACATTTCGAGGCGCTCGGCGAGACACCACGCCATCGCCTCCTCAATCGCCGGCTGGAACTCGCCAGAACGCGCCTGACAACTACCAGCTCCAAGAATGGCATCGCCGGAATTGCCTATGACTGCGGGTTCAACGACCTTTCCTATTTCTATCGCGAGTTTCGGAAGAAATATGGTCTGACGCCGGGCAGCGCCGTCCGCTGTCATTGACGGAATTGTCCAACGACCTCGACGTTTGCGTCCAAGTCGCTGACCATCTCTTTGCATAGTCTCCCCTGTCGAATGACTGGCTTGCCGCCGGTCTCTGGAGGAGGAAGAACATGACGGTTCACACGGCGACGATCAATGGAAAGCCGATCACCGGCGAGCGCAGCTTCAGTGTGCTGAATCCAGCCACGGGCGCCGAAGTCGCTCGGGCGCCGAACATGGGACTGGATGAGCTCAATGCTGCCGTAGCCGCCGCCAAAGCGGCCTTTCCGGCATGGTCGGCCAAGAGCGACCAGGAATTGCAGGCCGCTTGTGCGGCTGTCACGGCTCGCATCGAGGCACATGCCGAGGAGATCGCACAGCTGATTACCCTCGAGCAGGGTAAGCCGCTGAACGGTCTTGGCTCGCGCTGGGAGATGGGAGGAACGGTCGCCTGGGCAGGATACACGACGGCCCTCTCGCTGCCGCCGAAAATTCTTCAGGATAACAGCGAGGGCCAGATCGAGCTTCACCGCAAGCCGCTTGGCGTCGTGGGTTCGATCACGCCCTGGAATTTTCCGGTGATGATTGCGATCTGGCACGTCATGCCGGCGCTGCGCACCGGCAACACTGTTGTCATCAAGCCTTCGCCGCTGACGCCGCTCGCGACCCTTCGGCTGGTCGAAATCATGAACGAGGTTCTGCCGCCGGGTGTCCTGAATATCGTCACCGGCGATGATGGCGTGTTCAATATCGGCGCGGCAATGTCCGCGCACCCCGATATCAGCAAAATCGTCTTTACCGGTTCCTGCGCTACGGGGCAGAAAGTCATGCGCTCGGCCGCCGAGACCATGAAGCGCCTGACGCTCGAGCTTGGAGGTAACGACGCAGGGATCGTTCTGCCCGACGCCGACCCGCAGGCGATTGCCGAGGGCCTGTTCTGGGGCGCCTTCATCAACAACGGCCAGACCTGCGCGGCGATGAAACGCCTCTACGTCCATGAATCGATCCACGACGCTGTCTGCGACGCGCTCGTCGCTTATGCACGCAACATTCCGGTCGGTAACGGCATGGAGGAAGGCAGCGTTCTCGGCCCGGTGCAGAACCGCATGCAGTTCGAAAAGCTGTCGCGCCTCGTCCGAGATGCCAGGGAGCGCGGCAAGGTGTTGCTTGGTGGCGAGCCGGGCGAAGGCCTGTTCTTCCCGCCGACCATCATTGCCGGCCTGAAGAACGGCGACCCGCTCGTCGACGAGGAGCAGTTCGGGCCGGCGCTTCCGGTCATCAAATACGCGAGTGTCGACGAGGCGATCGCATTTGCAAACGACAGCGCCAACGGTCTCGGCGGCTCGGTCTGGTCGTCCGACATTTCAGCGGCGAAGGTGGTTGCAGGGCGCATGCAATGCGGTTCTGTCTGGATCAACAAGCATGGCGCAATTCAGCCGAACGCTCCGTTCGGCGGCGTGAAAGCCTCCGGTTTCGGCGTCGAATTCGCCGAGGAGGGGCTGCAGGAATACACGAATATCCAGGTGGTGTTCGCTTGATCATTGAAGGAATGCGATAGGGAGGATGCAATGAACATACGGCGATATCTGGCTTCGGCCGGCTTGCTCGTGGCGCTAGGCGCGCCGGCTGCCATGGCTCATCCGTTGGATGGACTGACAGCGGAAGAATATCAGAAGATCAACAAGATCCTGCGCGATCAGAAGGTTGTCGACGACAACACGCTCTACCCGCTGATCGAGCTCAAGGAGCCGACCAAGGAAACCGTTCTTTCCTGGAAGGAAGGCGACCAGCTCGATCGCGAGGCGAAAGTGCAGCTGACGAGCCCGCAGGGCTTCAAGGAAGCGGTCGTCAACATCACCAAGGGCACAGTTGAAAGCACGACGCCGATCAAGGGCCAGCCAATGGTGCTCTTTACGGAGTTCATGGATGCCCTCCAGGGCGCGCTTGCCAATCCCGAAATGATCGCCGGCTTGAAGAAGCGCGGTCTGACGCCGGAGCAGGCTTTCTGTTTGCCGCTGACGGCAGGCAACTTCTTCACCGATGAGTACGAGAATTCGCGCCTTATGAAGGTCCCTTGCTACAAGGTACCGGAGGGATCGAACTTTTACGCAAAGCCGATCGAGGGACTGTTTGCGGTTTACGACATCGGCAAGAAGAAGGTGCTCCGGGTCATCGATACCGGTGCCATCGAGGGTCCGAAGGACAATTGGGGCTATACCGAAAAGGAAGTCGCCGAGCGCGAACCGTTGCGTCCGGAAATGAACCCCGCGAAGCTCTCCCAGCCCGGTGGGCCGAACTACAAGATCTCAGGCAGCCATCTGGAATGGGATATCTGGCGCATGAACTTCCGCGTCGACAAGCGCCCGGGCCTTGTCGTCTCCAATCTTGACGTCAAGGACGGAGAAAAGTGGCGTTCGGTGATCTACCAGTCGCACCTGTCTGAAGTATTCGTGCCCTACATGGATCCGACCGAAGGCTGGTACTGGCGAACCTACATGGACAGCGGGGAGTACGGCTTCGGCTTGTTCCTCAGCCCGTTGCGCGCCGGCATCGATTGCCCGGACTATGCAACCTTCATGCCGGCGACGATCGCTGACGACAAGGGAAATCCGCTGACCATCCCGAACGCCATCTGCGTGTTTGAACGCAGCATCGGCGATCCGGCCTGGCGCCACTTCGAAGTCTTCGCGCAGACGCCGGAGAAGCCAATCCCGGCAGAGGGACGGCCGGCGACCGAGCTTGTCGTGCGTACGGCCTCGGAAGTCGGGAACTATGACTACCTGATGGACTATCGGCTGCAGCAGGATGGTCAGATCCGGATCATGATCGGGGCCACCGGTCTGGATGCCGTGAAGGGCGTCGCATCGACGTCGATGAATGACCCGACCGCTGCGGAAGACACGGCGCATGGCACGCTGATCGCACCGAATCTGGTGGCGGCGAACCATGATCACTACTTCAACTTCCGCATCGACTTCGACGTCGACCAGCCGGCCAATCATTTCGGAACGATGGACATCGTGCCTGCCAAGGTCGATGCCAAGAACCCGCGGCGGTCGATGTGGGCGGTGCAACACACGATGCCAAAGACGGAAATGGAGGCGCGCTATCAGCTATCGGCGATGAAGCCGCGCTACTTCATGATCTCCGATCCGTCTCGTGAGGGCTACCTCGGGCAGGAACCCGGCTGGATGATCCATCATGGCGATGTTGCCTATGGCCCATTCGACTTCGCCAAGGATCCGCCGATGAAGCGTAATGCCTACATCGAGTACTCGGTCTGGAACACGGTGTACAACATCGATCAGCAGTACGCAGGCGGTAAGTACGCGATGCAGAGCGACGGTTCCGACACGCTGCCGGAATGGGTGAAGGCCAACAAGCCGCTCATGGGCAAGGATATCGTGACGTGGTTCACGGCCGGCTTCCATCACATCCCGCGCATGGAGGATTGGCCCGTCATGTCGACCGAATGGAAGACGATCCATATCGAGCCTCATAACTTCTTCGCCCACAATCCGGCTCTGACGATCCGTGAATTGAAGCAGTAAGAAAAGCGCGGCCGCCGGTTTCGGCGGCCGCGATTTTTTAGATGTGCAGTGCATGCCCCAGCGCCTTAAGTGCCGCCTCGTGAAATGCCTCGCTGCGGGTTGGATGCGCATGAATGGTTCCGGCAATATCTTCCAGTCTTGCGCCCATCTCGATCGCCAGCGCGAAGGCTGCCGACAGCTCCGACACGCCTTGGCCGACAGCGTGTAGGCCAAGGATCAGATTGGTGTCTCTGCGGGCGACGACGCGGACAAATCCTTCCTCGGATTGCATCGTCAGGGCGCGACCATTCGCGCTGAATGGAAACTGGCCGATTTCGATATCATAGCCCTGGCTGCGTGCCTCGCCTGGGGTGAGGCCCGCGGAAATGATCTCCGGATCGGTAAAGCAGATCGCCGGAATGCAGCGCTTGTCCCAGGCGCGTTTCCGACCGGCCACGATCTCGGCGACCATTTCGCCTTGCGCCATCGCTCTATGCGCCAGCATCGGTTCGCCGGTTACATCGCCGATGGCGTACACGCCACGCATCGACGTCCTGCAGCGATCATCGATGCGAATGAAGGGACCGGAACGGTCGAGGTCCAGCTCATCCAGGCCGGCTGCGCTTGCCCGCGGCTTGCGTCCGACCGCAACGAGAATGCGATCGGCGTCCAGCTGCTCTTCCCGACCTTCCGCAGTACTGACGATCAGTGCGCCCTCCGAAACACGCGTCGCTTTTGTCGACGTCATGACGCGAACGCCGAGGTCGGCGAGCCTGCGGGCGACCGGCCTTACGAGATCGGCATCATATTGCGGCAGCAGCTGCGCCGTTGCCTCGACGATACTGACCTCAGAACCGAGCTTGGCGAAGGCCGTGCCCAACTCAAGGCCGATGTAGCCGCCGCCGATGACCACCAGCTTCTGCGGCACCTCGCGCAGCGCCAGCGCGTCGCTGGAGGAAATGACGATACCCCCGAAAGGGATATCGGCCAGTTCGACGGGTTCCGATCCGGTGGCGATCACGATCGTCTCGGCCCTGACAAGCTGCAGGCCGAGCTCGGTGTCAACCTCGACAGTCTTGCCGTCCCGGAACGTGGCTGTGCCATGAACGATCTTGACTGTTGATTTCTGCAGAAGCGTCGTGACACCGGAAGACAGCTTTCCGACAATCCCGTCTTTCCAGCTGACGGCCTTGCCGAAGTCGATCGCCGGCTGCTGGACGGTGATGCCAGCGGCGTTCTTGCCAGCAGCCATTCGTTTTGCATCGAAGAACTGCTCGCTGACATGGATAAGCGCTTTCGACGGGATGCACCCGACCGTCAGGCAGGTTCCTCCCGGTCTTGCGGCCTCGACGATAACAGCGTCGATCCCAAGTTGGCCTGCCCGGATCGCGCAGACATAGCCGCCGGGGCCCGACCCTATGATGAGAAGCTTGCAGATGATCTCCTTCATCGATCAGCCTTCCATGAAAATGAGGGCCGGTGTCTCAAGCAGCACCCGGATACGCTGAATGAATGTTGCTGCGTCCCAACCGTCCACAATACGGTGATCGAAGCTCGAAGAGAGATTCATCATTTTCCTCGGTATGAATTGCGAGCCATCCCATATCGGTCTGACTGCGATCTTGTTGATGCCGATGATCGCCACTTCCGGGTGGTTGATGATGGGTGTGGAGGCGATGCCTCCAAGGGCGCCGAGCGAGCTGACCGTAATGGTGGACCCGCTCAGTTCGTCGCGGGTAGCCGTGCCGGCCCGCGCCGCTTCCGCGAGCCTGCCCATCTCTGCCGCGCAGTCCCAGATGCCGCGCGCCTCGGCATGCTTGACGACCGCGACGACGAGGCCCACGGGCGTTTGCGTCGCCATCCCGATATTGACAGCGCCGTGGCGCGTCAGAACGCCTGCCTCGTCATCGAACGTCGCGTTGAGTGTCGGTTGCTCGGCAACTGCCTTGACGAGCGCCCGCATGATGAAGGGCAGAACGGTAAGCTTCGGCTGTTCCTCCTTGCGGTCGCGGTTCATCGTCGCCCTCAGCTCCTCCAGAGCCGTCATGTCGATTTCCTCGACATAGGTGATGTGCGGGATACGCGATGTCGAAAACGACATCTTCTCGGCAATTCGCCGGCGCAATCCTGTGAGCTTGATCTCTTTGGTCGCAGTCCTCGCGACATTGCCTGATGGAGCCGAAGGCGCCTGTGGCCCGCGCGCAAGCCATCGTTCTACGTCTTCGCGCAACACCCTGTTTGCAGGGCCGCTTCCTTGCACTTGCCGAAGGTCGACGCCGTGCTCACGCGCAAAGAGGCGCACTGCTGGTGATGCAATCGGCCGTTCTGCGGGGTCTTGCTTAGGCGGAGATACGCGTGCAGCGGAAGGTGCCTCGGCGCTCTTTTCCTGTGCCGGTACCGGCGTTTTCGGTTCAGGCGCGGGCGAGGACTTCTCGGCTGCAGTGGGAGCGGAAGGAGTGGCGCCTGAGGCCGTCTCGATCCGCATGAGCGGAGCTTTAACCGCGATCTTTTCGCCGACCTCGGCAGCCAGCCAGACCACAGTGCCAGCAACAGGCGAGGGGATCTCGACGGTCGCCTTATCCGTCATCACGGCGGCAATCACCATGTCTTCGCGGACAGGATCGCCCGCCTTCACATGCCATTCAACCAGTTCCGCTTCCGCGACGCCTTCGCCGACATCCGGCATCTTGATCACGAATTCACTCATGCTCAAGCCTCCATCACTTCGGTCAGCGCGCGCCCGACGCGGAGCGGTCCGGGAAAGTAATCCCACTCCTGGGCATGCGGGTAGGGCGTATCCCAGCCGGCGACGCGCACAACGGGCGTTTCGAGATGGTAGAAGCAATGCTCCTGCACGAGCGCCACGATCTCTGCCCCGAAACCCGACGTCAGTGTCGCCTCGTGGACAACGACGCAGCGCCCGGTCTTGGTCACCGACTGGACGATCGTATCAAGATCGAGAGGCAGGAGACTTCTGAGATCGATCACCTCGGCGTCGATCCCTGTTTCTTCCACCGCAGCTAGCGCGACATGGACCATGGTTCCATAGGCGATGACGCTGACGGCGGATCCGGCGCGGCGGATCTCGGCCTTGCCGATCGGGATCGTGTAGTGGCCTTCGGGGACTTCGCCGAGGTCATGCTTCGACCAAGGCGTCACCGGTCGCTCATGATGGCCATCAAACGGCCCGTTGTAGAGCCGCTTGGGCTCCAGAAACATCACCGGGTCGGGATCCTCGATGGCCGAGATCAGCAGGCCCTTTGCATCATAGGGATTGGAGGGAACAACGACCTTCAGCCCGCACACATGCGTAAACAACGCTTCCGGGCTTTGACTGTGTGTCTGCCCCCGAAGATGCCGCCGCCCGTCGGCATGCGGATGACGATCGGGCAGGTGAAGTCACCGTTCGACCTGTACCTTATGCGTGCGGCTTCCTGGGTGATCTGGTCGTAGGCCGGGTACATGTAATCGGCGAACTGGATTTCCACGCACGGTCTGAGGCCATAGGCGGCCATGCCGATTGCAGTCCCGACAATGCCGGATTCGCTGATCGGAGCGTCGAAGCAGCGTGTCCTGCCATACTTTGCCTGCAGGCCTTGCGTGCAGCGAAACACGCCGCCGAAATAGCCGACATCCTCTCCATAAACCACGACGTTCTCGTCTCGGTCCATGGATATGTCCATGGCGCTGCGGACTGCTTCGATCATCGTCATCCGGGCCATATCAATACCCCGCCTTCTGGCGCTGCCGGCGAACATGCGGCGGCATCTCCGCGTAGACACCTTCGAAGATGTCCCTCACCGACGGTCGTCCGCCAGCGTGCAGGGTTCCATGCTCCTCTGCCTGCTTTTGCGCGTCGATCACTTCATCCATGATCTCGGCTTCTGCCTGAGTATGGCGCTCCTCCGACCAGACGCCCTTTAGGATCAGATGGTTCTTCAGCCGCAGCACGGGGTCTCCAAGCGGCCATGACTCCGACTCCGTCTTCGGCCGGTAGACGCTTGGATCATCCGAGGTCGAATGCGCGCCGACGCGATAGGTCACGTACTCGATCAAGGTGGGGCCGAGGTTGCGCCTCGCCCGCTCGATGGCCCAGCGGGCGACGGCATAGACGGCGAGATAGTCGTTCCCGTCGACGCGCAGCGCCGGCAGACCGAACCCGAGTCCACGGGCCGCGAATGTTCCCGAACCGCCGCGCGCGATGCCCTGAAATGTCGAGATCGCCCACTGGTTGTTGACGATGTTCAGGATGACCGGCGCCTTGTAGGTCGACGCAAAGACCAACGCGGAATGAAAGTCGGATTCCGCCGTCGATCCGTCGCCGATCCAGGCTGCGGCAACGCGTGTGTCGCCCTTGATCGCCGAGGCCATGGCCCAGCCGACGGCTTGGACGTACTGCGTGGCGAGATTGCCCGAAACAGTGAAGAAGCCATGTTCCTTGGAGGAGTGAAGGACGGGCATCTGCCGGCCGTGCAGAGGGTCCGCCTCGTTGGAAAAGATCTGGTTCATCATCGTCACGAGCGGATAGTCGTCCGCGATGAGCAATCCGGCCTGTCGATAGGTCGGAAAGTTCATGTCGCCTTTCTGCAAGGCCTTGCGAAAGGCGCAACTGACGGCCTCCTCACCGAGATGCTGCATGTAGAATGACGTCTTGCCCTGCCGCTGGGCCATCAGCATTCGCGTGTCGAAGGCGCGTAGTGTCATCATGTTGCGCAGGCCGACCAACAGCTCTTCGTCGGACAATTGTCCTGCCCAGGGGCCGACAGCCTGGCCCTCGCGATTGAGAACACGGATGATCGAGTAAGCGAGGTCGCGAATATCTTCAGGCGCGACATCGACGTCAGGTCGCGCTATGGCGCCGGCCCGTGCGATCTTCACATTGGAGAAATCAGGCTGTCCGCCCGGGCGAACAGCCGGCTCCGGGACATGCAGGCTCAACGGGGCATTGTCCGTCATGAATGTCATTTCCTCCCTTTGGCAACCCTCTGTCTCCTCCAGACAATCGGGGCGCTCGTCTAAAGATTGCGTGCGATCACCATCCGTTGCACGTCGCTTGTTCCCTCATAGATCTGGCAAATTCGAACGTCGCGGTAGATCCGCTCGACCGGATAGTCGGCGATGTAGCCGTAACCTCCATGGATCTGGATGGCATCCGAACAAACCCGCTCGGCCATCTCGGATGCAAACAATTTGGCCATGGAAGCCTCCGCCAGACAGGGCTGCCCCGCCTCCCGCAAGGCGGCGGCGTGATAGACGAGTTGCCGTGCGGCCTCGATCTGGGTCGCCATGTCGGCAAGACGAAACGCCACTGCCTGATGCTGGATGATGGGCTTCCCGAAAGCGATACGCTCGCTGGCATAGCTGCGTGCTGCCTCGAATGCAGCCCGCGCCATGCCGACAGCCTGCGCCGCGATGCCGATCCGGCCTCCTTCCAGATTGGCAAGCGCGATCCGATAACCCTGTCCCTCCTCGCCAAGCCGCAGGCTCGCGGGCACGATCATGCCGTCGAAGGCGATCTGGCAGGTGTCTGACGAATGCAGGCCAAGCTTGTCCTCGACATGGATCACCTGATAGCCGGGCGTATCCGTGGGGACGATGAAGGCAGTTATTCCCTTCTTTCCCGCATGCGGATCGGTAACCGCAAAGACAATGATCACCTGGCCGTTCTTGCCTGAGGTGATGAACTGCTTGGAGCCATCAAGGACATAATGGTCCTTCTCTCGTCGCGCTCGCGTCTTCAGGTTGGAGGCTTCGGAGCCTGCCTGCGGTTCCGTCAGGGCAAACCCGCCGATCCATTCTCCCGTTGCAAGCTTCGGCAGGAAACGGTCCTTTTGCTCTTCGGATCCGAATGTCAGGATAGGCACGCAGGCCACCGAACTGTGGACGCTCATGATCGTCGAGCAGGCCCCATCACCGGCGGCGATTTCCTCAAGTGCAGCGGCGTAGGCGAGCGTGCCCGTCTCCGAACCGCCATAGGCTTCCGGCAGCAGCATGCCAAGCAACCCAAGTTCGCCCATCTGCTTGAGTTCTTCCCGCGGAAAGCGGTGCTCGCGATCGCGGGCGGCGGCTCCGGGCGCCAGGCGCTCGACGGCGAAGTCATGGGCAAGATCGCGGATCTGTTGCTGGAGCTCGGACAGGATCACCAGGCTCTCCTATGGTCGCTCGATTGCAATCGCCGTGGCTTCGCCGCCGCCGATACAGACGGCAGCCATGCCGCGTTTCAGATCGTAGCGCTCAAGCGCTGCGAGAAGCGTCACAATCACTCGCGCGCCCGATGCGCCAATCGGATGGCCGAGGGCGCAGGCTCCGCCGTGGACGTTGATCTTGTCGGCGGGCAGGTCGAGCTCCCTCATTGCCGCCATCGGCACGACCGCGAAGGCTTCGTTGATCTCGAACAGATCGACATCCCTGAGGGACCAGCCGATCTTCTCCGACAGCTTCGTCAAGGCTCCGACCGGCGCGGTGGCAAACAGGTTGGGTGCCTGGGAGTGGGTCGCGTGGCCGACGATGCGAGCAAGCGGGCGGGCGCCGTCTCGTTCGGCCTGCGAGGCGCGCACCATGACGATTGCCGCTGCGCCATCCGAAATGGAGCTTGAATTGGCAGCCGTTACCGTTCCGCCGTCCCGGAATGCGGGTTTCAGTTGCGGTATCTTTTCGACGTTTGCCTTGCCGGGTTGTTCATCCCGATCGACAGTTCGGGTCTCCTTGCCTGCCTTGGCCGAAACCGGGGCGATTTCCTGTTCAAAGCTGCCGTCGGCTATCGCTTTCTGCGACCTCGCAAGCGAGGTGATCGCGTAGGTATCCTGCATCTCCCGCGTGAACTGGTAGGCTTCGGCGCAATCCTCGGCAAAACTTCCCATCAGCCGACCCTTGTCGTAAGCGTCCTCCAGCCCGTCGAGAAACATGTGGTCGATCACGCGATCATGGCCGAGCCGGTAGCCGCCGCGCGCCCTATCTAGGAGATAGGGCGCATTCGTCATGCTTTCCATGCCGCCGGCCACAACCAGCGATGCGCTCTCGGCGGCGATGAGATCATGGGCGATCATGGCGGCCTTCATGCCGGAACCGCACATCTTGTTGACCGTTGTGGCTCCGGTCGCAAACGGCAGATCGGCCTTGATCGCCGCCTGGCGCGCGGGAGCCTGTCCCTGTCCGGCCGACAGAACGCATCCGAACACCAGCTCGTCGATGCTGTCCGGCGAAAGGCCGCTCCGCTCGAGTGCTGCGCGGATGGCGACGGCACCAAGATCCGGTGCCTTGAGATCGCGAAAATTGCCTTGGAAGCTGCCGATCGGGGTTCGGGCTGAGCCGACGATGACGGTGGGGTCAGTTCTCAAAGCTTGTCCTCCCTGCCACGCTCAGCGCGGCGCCATTCTCAGTGCGCCGTCCAGGCGTATGGTCTCGCCGTTCAGCATGCTGTTCTCGATAATGTGAGTGACGAGCGCGGCGAATTCCGCAGGCCTGCCGAGACGAGGTGGGAACGGCACGTTCCTGCCAAGCGCCTCCCGGACCTCCGTCGGCATGCCAGCCATCATGGGCGTCTCGAAAATCCCCGGTGCGATGGTCACCACGCGAATGCCATAGCGAGCAAGTTCGCGCGCGAGGGGTAGCGTCATCGCCGCCACGCCACCTTTCGAGGCGGCATAGGCTGCCTGCCCGATCTGGCCCTCGAATGCAGCGATAGAGGCTGTATTGATGATAACGCCGCGTTCTCCGCTTGCGTCAGGTGGACGCTTCTCGATCGCACAGGCGGCAAGCCGGATCATGTTGAAGGTCCCGACGAGGTTGATCGAGACGGCGCGGCGGAAGCTGTCCAATGCGTGCGGGCCATTGCGCCCGACAATCTTTTCGGCCGGAGCGATCCCCGCGCAATTGACGAGGCCACGGAGGTCGCCGAACCACTCAAGCGCGGCGCCGACGGCGCGCTCAGCATCCGCTTCGCTCGTCACATCGGTCTGAAGGTAGCGAACGGCACCACCGTCGTCGGCCTTCTCCACAGCCGCTTGAACGTCACAAACAACGACGTTTGCTCCCTGTCGCGCGAGCGACCTCACGCATTCGGCGCCAAGGCCGGACGCGCCTCCAGTGACGACGAATGTTCCTCCATCTATCTGCATGGCTCACTCCCATTCGCCCCTGCAGTCGAATAGTACGCCGCGCGATTGTTGCAATCGATGACAAAATTGCTTCAATATTCCGGCCAGTTTTGCCATAGGGGTGCCCACATGAGCGACCTGGACCGAAGAATGATCGCACCGGCTTTTGTCGAGGAGGCGCTCGACAGCTTGCGGCGGTTGGGCAAGCCGGTCGGGCCCGCGCTGGAGCGGGCGGGATTGCCGGCCGCGGTAACGCAACCTGTTTCCGCGGAGAGCTATGGGGCCTTGTGGCTGGCAATTGCCGACGAGCTTGACGATGAGTTCTTTGGCATGGGCGGGCGCCCGATGCGCAGCGGCAGCTTCACCCTGTTATGTCATTGCGTGCTGCATGCCGAGACATTGGGGCAGGCGCTTCGGCGGGCCTTGCGATTCATGGATGTGGTCCTGGACGATCCGTGCGGCGCGTTGGTCGTGCGCGATGGCCTCGCATTGATCGAGTTGAGCGATTGCGGCCCGGCGCGGTCGGCATTTGCCTATCGCACCTACTGGATCATTCTTCATGGCATCGCTTGCTGGCTGGTCGGTCGCCGTCTGCCGATCAAGCTCGTGGATTTCCGATGCGCGGAGCCCGAACAGGGAGCGGACTATCGCCTGTTCTTCGGAGCGCCTGTCCGCTTCTCGCAAGGCTGCAGCCGCCTGGGGTTTGATCGCGCTCTCCTCGACCTGCCGATTTCCCGTAGCGAGGATGCGTTGAAGCAGTTCCTGCGAGCGGCGCCTGCGAATATCCTCGTTCGCTATCGCTACGATGCTGGCGCGGCAGCTGCCGTCCGCCGCAAGCTGGGGCAAATGCCGCCAACCGCATGGCCGAACTTTGCGACGCTTGCCGAGGACATGCGGAGTTCCCCATCGACGCTACGCCACCGACTGCACGCCGAAGGACAAAGCTATGCCGGGATCAAGGACGACATCAGGCGGGACCTTGCTATCAGCAAACTCGCGGATACGTCGGCCGCGATAGCCGACATCGCCGCGCAGCTCGGCTATTCCGAGCCGAGCGCGTTCTATCGGGCCTTCCGGAAGTGGACATCACGAACACCCGATGCGTTCCGCAAGGAGCGGATCGTGATCACCCTCACGACTGAGGGGCCATATCCGAGAAATTGAACTGCGGCTTGAGCAGGACCTGTCGATCGGCGCTGTCATCGCCCGCAATCCGCGCCAGGAGCACGCGCCCCATCTGCTCGCCCGCTTCCGTCAAGTCCTCATAGATAGTCTCGACCTTCGGCTGAATCTGGCTGAGCAGCTTCGACGTCCGCTTCGCGACAACATCGTATTCCCTGCCAAGCGTCAGCCCGTGGTCGCTCATGCCGGTGATCGTGGCGAGTGCCGAGACCTCGCCGCCGCAGGCGAAACCGTCGGGCGCATCAGGTTGTCCGGCGCGTGCGCTCATATAGCTTCTGATCTGCTCGACGGGACAGTCCAGGTCGATTTCCTCGGGAATTTCGTAGGCAACGCCGGCCTCCCGTACCGCGGTCATGAAGCCATGCAGCAGATGCTGGGAGAATGTCAGGCGCTTCGGCGGCAGGATGATCAGCGGCTTGCGGCGACCGCGCTTGATCAGCCACTTCGTCGCCTCGTAGGCGAAGCTGAAATTGTCGTAGTCGACATAGCAATGCTCGGTCGAAAATTCGGTCCGCCCGTGGCAGACGAAGGGGAACTCACTTTCGAGCAGCAGCCGCACGCGTGGGTCGAACGGCTCTGTACGCGAGAAGATGATGCCGTCTGCCATGCCGTTGCGAACGATATGGCGCACGGCGTCGACATTGCTGTCGTTGACGAAATTCGGCGTAATGATCAGGTGATAGGGCGTATCCTTCAGTGCCGTCGCAAGGCCATGCATGATTGAAATGCCGTAGCCCAGAATTTCCTCGTGTGGATCGAGCAGAACGCTGATGACATTGGTCCGCCCCGTTTTCAAACGCTGGGCCGCACGGTCGGGCAGGTAACCGATATTGGCCGCGACCTCGTGGACGCGCTTGCGAGTCTCGATGGAGATCTGCGGCGCGTTGCTCAGCGCGCGCGAAACGGTCGTCACCGCAAAGCCCGTGATCTGCGAGATCGTCCGCAATGTCGGCTTGCCGCGCTTGAGGATGGGTGGCGAGGCGAAATCCTTGGGCGTGTCGGTCACGGGGTTCCTCTCGTGATCTGGAGCAAGTCTATGTAACCCCTGGCGAACCTATAGGCAATCCATCACCGAAAACGTTTATTGTCATCGATTGCATAATTTTCCCCAGGAACTAAAGGGTCGTGCATGCAGTATTTCCGGCAGTAAATCAGTTGGTTAGACCCGACGCGATCGGAAATTTCTGGGCGCTTGACTTGCTGCAACTTATAACGTTTTAAATAGCGAAGCGGCGAGGAGGCCGCATGCCGTCAGCGTACTTCGGACGCGACGGTCTCGATGGCGGAGGAGGGAGCCTCCGTCACGATCACTTGCACGATGGGAGGATTTTCATGTTGAAGTTGATGAGTTCGACGGCGATTGCGGGAATGCTTTTGCTTGGGGCTGGTATTGCGCATGCTGCTGACGTCAAGGAAGTGCAGATGCTGCACTGGTGGACGTCTGGCGGCGAGGCTGCTGCGTTGAACGTGCTGAAGGGCGATCTTTCGAAGGAGGGGTATGCCTGGAAGGACGTTCCGGTTGCCGGTGGTGGCGGTGACGCGGCGATGACGGCGCTGAAGGCGATGGTTGCGGCCGGCAACTATCCGACGGCATCGCAGATGCTGGGCTATACGGTTCTCGATTATGCCCAGGCGGGCGTGATGGGCGACTTGACGGAGACGGCGAAGAAGGAAGGCTGGGACAAGTCGGTTCCGGCAGCCCTGCAGAAGTTCTCGGTCTATGACGGCAAGTGGGTCGCAGCCCCCGTCAACGTGCACTCGGTCAACTGGCTGTGGATCAACAAGGCTGTCATGGACAAGATCGGCGGCACCGAGCCGAAGACCTTCGACGACCTGATCGCACTTCTCGACAAGGCGAAGGCGGCCGGTGTCGTGCCGCTGGCGCTCGGCGGCCAGAACTGGCAGGAAGCGACGATGTTCGATTCCATCGTGCTGTCGACCGGTGGGCCGGAGTTCTACAAGAAGGCCTTCAACGACCTCGACGAGGAATCGCTGAAGTCGGACACGATGAAGAAGTCGTTCGACAACCTTGCCAAGATCGTCACCTACGTCGACCCGAACTTCTCCGGCCGTGACTGGAACCTTGCGACCGCCATGGTCATCAAGGGCGATGCACTGGTGCAGGTGATGGGCGACTGGGCCAAGGGTGAGTTCGTGGCGGCCAAGAAGACGCCGGGCAACGACTTCCTGTGCTACCGCTTCCCCGGCACCGACGGCAGCGTGATCTACAACTCCGACATGTTCGGCATGTTCAACGTCCCCGAGGACCGCAAGGCGGCACAGGTGGCGCTGGCGACGGCAACGCTGTCGAAGAGCTTCCAGTCGGCCTTCAACGTCGTCAAGGGCTCAGTTCCTGCTCGCACCGACGTTCCCGATACCGACTTCGACGCCTGCGGCAAGAAGGGGATCGCGGATCTGAAGGCGGCAAACGACGGCGGTACGCTGTTCGGTTCGCTGGCCCAGGGCTATGGCGCGCCTCCGGCAATCGCCAATGCCTACAAGGACGTGGTGTCGAAGTTCGTGCACGGCCAGATCAAGAGCTCCGACGAGGCTGTGAAGCAGCTCGTCCAGGCGATCGACGACGCCAAGTAAGTCAGGCCCAGGAACTCGGCCCAGTAAGTCGGGCCAAGTAGTCACGCCGGGTCAGTTCCCGGCGTCCATGACGAGCCCTTCTCCGGCCATGGTCGGGGAAGGTGCGCTCGCCAGTGTCTTTCTGAAGCCAGTACCTTCTGAAGTCAGTGCTTTTCTGAAGAACGTGCCTTTCTGGAGAATGCCAATGAGTTCTGTTGCGACAACAGAACCCGCCATCGCGCGCGGGACAAGAGCTTCCATTCGAGGGCGGATGCAGGACGCGCTGCCGAAGATCGTGCTTGCGCCGAGCTTCGCGATCACCGTCATCTTCGTCTACGGCTTCATCCTCTGGACGATCTATCTGTCCTTTACCAATTCCAAGACCTTTCCGTCCTACGCGATCACTGGGGCGCGCTCCTACCAGCGCCTGTGGCGGTGGACCTTCGAGAGCGACCCGCCGTCCAGCTGGTACACCTCGATCACCAACATGGGGATCTTCGGCGTCCTCTATATCGGCATCTGCCTGGCGCTCGGCCTGCTGCTGGCGATCCTGCTCGACCAGAAGATCCGCGGCGAGGGCATCCTGCGGCCGATCTTCCTCTATCCGATGGCGCTGTCCTTCATCGTCACGGGCGTTGCCTGGAAGTGGTTCCTCGATCCCGGCCTCGGGCTTGAGCAGACGCTGCACCAGCTCGGCTGGACGAGCTTCCACTTCGACTGGATCAAGAACAAGGACTTCGTCATCTACACCGTGGTCATCGCCGGCGTCTGGCAGGCGTCGGGCTTCGTGATGGCGATGTTCCTGGCGGGGCTGCGCGGCATCGACGGCGAGATCATGAAGGCGGCCCAGATCGACGGGGCAACGACGGTGCAGCTTTACCGCCGCATCATCATCCCGCTGCTCAGACCGATCTTCCTGTCGGCCTTCATCGTGCTCGCGCACATGGCGATCAAGTCCTACGATCTGGTGGTGGCGCTGACCTCGGGCGGGCCCGGCGGCTCGGCCTGGCTGCCCTCCAACTTCATGTACGAATACACCTTCAAGCGCAACGAGATGGCGGTCGGCTCCGCAAGTGCTGTGATCATGCTGATGACGATCTCGGCGATCATCGTTCCCTACCTCTATTCCGAACTGAAGGAGAAGGGCCGATGAGCGCGCTCTCCACTGCGCTGGCGCCCTCGCGCAGCACCGCAAGCAGCCGCTGGATCAGCCGGGTCGTCATCTACGGACTGCTGGTCGGCTTTGCCCTGTTCTACCTGACGCCGCTGTTCGTCATGCTGGTCACCTCGTTCAAGACCATGGACGAGATCCAGAACGGTAACATGCTGGCCCTACCGCAATCGCCGACGATCGAGCCCTGGTTCAAGGCCTGGGGCGAGGCCTGCGTCGGGCTCACCTGCGCCGGCATCAAGGGCTACTTCTGGAACTCGATCAAGATGGTGGTGCCGGCGGTGGCGATCTCCACCCTGGTCGGGGCGCTGAACGGCTATGTCCTGACCAAGTGGCGCTTTCCCGGCCATACGCTGGTCTTCGGACTGATGCTGTTTGCCTGCTTCATTCCCTTCCAGTCGGTGCTGTTGCCGATGGCGACCATCTTGGGCAGCCTCGGGCGCTTCGGCGTCACCCTGCAGAACCTGACCGGCTTTGCCTTCGGGCTTGGCAATTCCACCGTCAACCTGGTGTTCGTCCATGTCGTCTACGGGCTGGGCTTCACGACGCTGTTCTTCCGCAACTACTACGAGGCCTTCCCGAGCGAACTGGTGAAGGCGGCCCAGGTCGACGGCGCCGGCTTCTTCCAGATCTTTTACCGCATCATGCTGCCGAACTCGCTGCCGATCATCGTCGTCACCGTCATCTACCAGTTCACCAACATCTGGAACGACTTCCTGTTTGCCTCCGCCTATGCCGGCACCGGGGACGTCATGCCGATGACGGTGGCGCTGAACAACGTCGTCAACACCTCGACCGGGGTGGTGGAATACAACGTCAACATGGCAGCGGCGATGATTGCCGCGCTGCCCACGCTCCTCGTCTACATTCTCGCCGGCCGCTACTTCGTGCGCGGACTGATGGCGGGCGCCGTCAAAGGATAAACCATGACCTTTCTCAAGATCACCGGCCTCAGAAAGCGCTTCGGCGCCCTTGAAATCCTCAAGGGGATCGATCTCGAACTGGAAAAGGGCGGCTTCCTCGTCCTGGTCGGCCCGTCCGGCTGCGGCAAGTCGACGTTGCTGAACACCATTGCCGGGCTGGAGACGATCACCGAGGGCGACATCCGGGTCGAGGAGCGCAGCATCGCCGACCTGCATCCCTCCAAGCGCGATATCGCCATGGTGTTCCAGAGCTACGCGCTCTATCCGAACATGACGGTGGCGGGCAACATCGCCTTCGGCATGGAGATGCGCGGCGTGCCGGCCGCCGAGCGCAAGCAGGCGATCGACAAGGTCGCCAAGGTGCTGCAGATCGGCCATCTGCTCGAGCGCAAGCCGAGCCAGCTGTCGGGCGGCCAGCGCCAGCGCGTCGCCATGGGCCGCGCCCTGGTGCGCGATCCGAAGCTCTTCCTGTTCGACGAACCGCTGTCGAACCTCGACGCCAAGCTGCGCGTCGACATGCGCACCGAGATCAAGCGCCTGCACCAGACGACGGGCAAGACCATCGTCTACGTCACCCACGACCAGATCGAGGCGATGACGCTCGCCACCAAGATCGCCGTCATGCGCGACGGCGAGGTCCAGCAGTTCGGCACCCCCGCCGAGATCTACAACAACCCGGCAAACCTCTTCGTCGCCGACTTCATGGGATCACCCGCCATGAACCTCCTCGCAGGGACAATCGTCAACGAACAGAACGGGCTGGCTGTTTCGCTCCAGAGGCCGGGCGGCGAGGCGATGAAGCTGCCGGTGTCGCCGGCGATGATGTCGCTCACGACCTATGCGAACCGCAACGTGATCTTCGGCATTCGCCCGGAAGCGCTGACCGACCCTGAAGGGGCCGACCGGAATGCGCAATCCGTCAGCGAAAACGACTGCCTGATCGACGTCGTCGAGCCCGCCGGATCCGACACCTTCGCCGTCACCAAGCTCGGCGGCAAGGAGGTCGTGGCAAGGCTCCGGGCCGACGCCCGCATCCGCGCCGGCGAAACCGCACGCCTCGCCTTCAATCTCGACAAGGCTGTCTTCTTCGATCCCGAAAGCCAGAAGCGTATCGCGTGAGACGAGCCACTCCGGTTTGGTCCGCCGGTTGAACAGGCGCGGTCGGCAATACGCTCCGCGCCATAATGCGGAGCGTATTGCCCTGTATGCAGTCTTGCCGGAATTATTAACGCGACAGAGTGCTTAACCTGTGGAGGCTACCAGCAAGTCCGCGGCGTTCCTGCCGGACATGAATGCCTGGTTCGACCAGAGATAATCCCACTCCCCGAAGCGGCCGGCCAGGGCAATTCCTTGGGAGCGAACCCAGTCGCGAACGGGGTTCCGCCGCGCTTCCATGCCGAGATCGAAGACCACGTTGCCGAATGGGAGCCGCTTGTGATGGGTGAGCACGATGTCGTCGCGCGATGCGAGCTGCATCTTCTCAAGCGCTAAGATGCAGTCCTCGACGAGCTGATCCGGCGAAAGGGCAAACGTCTTTGTGCGCGAAGAATAGATCTCGAATTGTAGCGACGAGTATCCCTCGGGGGCGTTGTGTGGCGACTTGATACTCGGCGAGTAGACGCGTGAAGCGAGAATATCCTCGTCGTAGATGTAGAACCAAAGGCTCGGCGAGACGGTTGGCTTTCGAAAGCCGATCGAGATGATATCGATCGACGTTGCGAAGAGTGTCTCGGCGGCTTTTCGGATCTCATCTGGGACATCGCTCATCAGCTCGATGAGAACGGGCAGCGGAATGGTCGAGATTAGTTGATTGTAGGAGCGCGTCTCGCCGTTGCTGAAGGTGACCTCGCGTCGCTGGTTGTCGATCGCGGTCGCCCGGAAGCCACACTGCGTTTCGACGCTCTCCAGCAGTGGCGTCAGGAAGCTGCGATAGCCGCCGCGTTCCGGATAGCGCATCGTCGACACGTAGTAGGTATTTGGCGGGTTTTCGCTGACCGCGCCGAACACGACCTCGCGGAGATCGGCTCGGCGCATGCGGTTGCCGATCCAGTCCGTTCCGAGCCCCGATGCGTCAAGCGTCCAGTATTTGCGCGTATAGCGAAGCGGCCATCGCTCGGCGATCTTCTCTCCGTACTGATGCAGCAACCATTCCCGGTAGTTCGCCGGTTTGAAATCGGCAGAGGTCTGGGCGAGATGGTCAGCCAGATCGACGATCAGATCAGCCTTCTCGTCGGCTGCGAGCGGGAACATGTTGTTCTGCACCGGATGCGGCAGCCAGTAGCGTCCGTCGCGGTTCAGCGAACGCGCCTCATGGTTGAGGTATGGGGTGCGGTCGAAGACGGAACGCACTTCCGGCTCGCTTGCGAATGAGAGATGGACCGCGTTGTCGAAGGTCCAGCTTCCCTCGCTGGTGTTGAGCGTGAAGCTATCGAGCAGCCCTCCGGGACGCTCGCCGGCTTCATAAACAGGCGCGTGGATTCCGTGCTCGCGCAGTCGCGATGCTGCGGCAAGGCCGGCAATGCCACCGCCGAGTATCATGAAGCCTTCATTCGACATTGGGTTGGTGCCCCTCATCTGCGAGCAGGGATGCAACATAGGCGGAGACGCCCTCGTCCCAGGTGGGCATCTTGTTGAGACCCAGGAGATTGAGCTTGTCGTTGACCGCGGACTCGTTTTCGGAAACCGGCGCCAGGCGCTGAAAACGGGTCGGAACGAGGCGCGGAAAGAGACCGGCGCTACGTAGGATATGCCTGACGTAGTCGAAGCGGGAAACAGCGCCTGTTGCGACGCAGTTGAAGGTTCCGCCGATGCGGGCCTCCAGAAGTGCCAGGGTTTGCACGACGACGTCGTCGACGTTTGTCGGCGAGCCTGTCTGGTACGGATCGGATGCCAGTTCCGTTTTCTGGCGTGCTTCGGCAATCCGGGCGCGGACGAAATTCTTCCGATGCGTTGCGCTGCCGCCGTAGAGCCAGCCGAGACGCAGGATGAGATGCCGGCACGCCGCTTCACGAATGGCGATCTCGCCAGCCGCCTTGCTCTTGTGATGCACAGTGGTCGGCGAAAGGGGAGCGAAGTCGGAATGGGGCGCCGCGTTTTCGTCGGAACTGCGGCCGTAGCATCCCGTCGACGAGAAATGCACCAGCATCGCGCCGGCTGCCGCCTGTGCGAGCAGGCCCGGCAAGATTGCGTTTATCGAGAAGGAGGATGCGGGATTTGCTTCTGCACCCTCGACGTCGGTGTCGGCGGCACAGTTGATGATAACAGACGCCTGGGTTAGGGCGACGGTGTCCATAAGCTCGCGTGGTCGCGCGACCTCAAGCTGCTCGCGCGAGAGCGTCACGATATCTTTGTCAGCGAGGGCCAGCGCAAATCGGCTGCCGAGCATGCCGCCCGCGCCCAACAGCAGGATCCGGCTGTCCGTCATTCCACCCACCCGAAGAACTCCACGGGCCGCGTCTCCGCTTCATCGGGATCGTGCGGGATCGAGGCGATATTCAGGAGCGCGGATGCGCCGGGCGCGCAGCCCTGGAACGCGACGAAGTAGCCTGGCGGTATGGTCAGGCGGTTATAGAGGTCGGAGACATCGGGAGACAGTTGCGTATCGAACACGCATAGACCGGTCTCGTCCCTCACGGCGACGCGTATGCGGCCCGACGAGCACACGAAGTTGAGCGTCATCCGGAAGTGGCGCTTCCATCCCTTGATCTCGCCTTCGTTGACTAGCGAGAAATAGGCCTCGCCAAAACCCGCATAGCCGGGATCGGAGGCTTTCATGCCGTGCATCACGTCGCCCTTCGGTGTCGCGATACGCTTGAGAGGCGTGAGGAATGGTTCGGTCATCTCACTGTTCCAGTGACCATACTCTGCGACGATCGCGAGCAGCCGCGCTGAATTCGGCGATCTGCTCCAGTGTCACGGTGAGAGCGTCTGCTGCGTCCTTGACCACGCGACGATACCACGAGCCGGTCATGCTGACACACTCGCCGTATTGCAGGTTGGCTTCCCAGTTCAGGTCCAGCAGGGCCTTGTCGCAGTTGAGCTTGAGGAGGCTGGCTTCGTGGAAGGGTATGTTGCCCGTCGTGGTGTAGGCTTCCGCTTGGGAGCGCAGACCCCAGATCTGCCCGAGGTCGCCGATGAGGTCGACAACCGTCCGATTCTGTTCGGCGCGCGGACCGAAATTGTAGGCCTCTCCATTGTGCTTGTCGGATGTGGCCAGCGCGGCCGCGAGCGTCAGATAACCGCTCAGCGGCTCCAGCACATGCTGCCACGGTCTTGTTGCTGCGGGAGATCTTATCTCCACGGTGCGTCCATCCTGCCAGGCCCGGATGCAGTCTGCGACGATCCGGTCTGCGGCCCAGTCTCCACCGCCGATGACGTTGCCGGCTCGCGCCATTGCCAGGCGAACGGGGTGTTCCTTACCCTTGAAGAACGAATGATAGTAGGATTTTGCAATAAGCTCGGCGGCACCCTTCGAGCCCGAGTAAATGTCCTTGCCGCCGAGAGCATCGGTCTCGCGGTATCCCCACACCCACTCGACATTGTCATAGCACTTGTCGGAGGTGATGATGATCGCGGTGCAAGGCCAATCGACCGCGCGAAGGACTTCGAGCACATGGGCAGTGCCGGTGACGTTACTGGTAATCGTGTCGATCGGGTTCTGGTAGGACGTCGAGACGATTGCCTGTGCGGCGAGGTGGAAGACGAAATCCGGGCGGAAAGCCTTCACCGTTTCGCGGAGCTGCTCCAGATCGCGGATGTCACCGATGTGATGCTCGATCTGACCTGCGAGACCGGCGAGCTCAAACAGGGAGGGCTTTGTCGGTATTTCCCGCGAGTAGCCGCAGACCGTCGCTCCAAGGCTCATCAGCCAGGTGGTCAACCACGCCCCCTTGAAACCGGTATGGCCGGTAATCAGTACGCGGGCGCCGGAGAAAATATTGTTGAAGCTCACGATCGTCTCTGCAGTTTCGGGCGATATCGTCCCGCGGTTTCTGTGTCTTTGTATTGTTCCGGCGCCGGATTGGCCCGCCGACGGGATATGGAAGGCAACTGAGCGCGCCCAACGCGCGCTCCTCTTGCTTACCAGATCTTCCACGGGGCGCGTCCGCTGTCCCAGTGCTTTTCGAGCTGCGTCTTGTCTCGAAGGCTGTCCATCGGCTGCCAGAAATTCGAGTGGCGATAGATCGATAACTGACCGTCTTGCGCCAGCTTTTCCAGGGGCTCCTGCTCCCATGTCGTCTCGTCACCGGCGATCAGGGACGCTACATCGGGCGTGAGCACGAAAAATCCGCCGTTGATCCAGTTGCCGTCGCCGACCGGTTTCTCCTTGAACGAAACAACGCGATCTTCATCGAGCTTCAGCGCTCCGAAGCGTCCGGGTGGTTGCGTTCCGGTCATGGTCGCCCGCAAGCCCTGTTCCTTGTGAAATTCAATGAGGCGGGTGATGTCGATATCGCCGACACCGTCGCCATAGGTCATGCAGAAATAGGGGTCGTTCTGGACATAGGGCATGACGCGCTTCAAGCGGCCACCAGTCATCGTCAGCTCGCCGGTGTCGACAAGCGTGATGCGCCAGGGTTCGGCCTTCGCGGAGTGCGTCTCGATCCGGTTGTTCGCGAGATCGATGGTGATATCAGACATATGAACGAAGTAGTTCGAGAAATACTCCTTGATCACGTGCCCCTTGTATCCGAGGCAGATGATGAAGTCGTTGATGCCGTGCGCACTATAGATCTTCATGATGTGCCAGAGGATCGGGCGCCCGCCAATCTCCACCATGGGCTTGGGCTTCGTCGAGGTTTCTTCGGCCAGTCTGGTGCCCAGGCCCCCGGCGAGAATGACAGCCTTTGGCTTGAAGTGCATTTTCTTGTTCTCTCCGGTATAAGGCTCAGCCGAACGCGTAGGGGCGCTGTATGCCGCCGAACGTTTCGTAGGACTTCGATGAATTGTAGAGACCCGAAATGGCGTTCTCTTCCATTATCGCGGCAATGACATTGTAGTTCTTGTTCGCGGGTCTCGTGTGGGCGACGGCGATGTCGTCGATGATCGCGATCCGGCCCGGCACACGGCCACCGATCGATGACCAGAGGTGATCCAGTCCGAAGCCGCTGATCGATGCCTCGAAGGTCGGAAGGCAGAGTTGCAGGAAGTCGCGGGTAAACACCGGGCACATGAGCTCGACGAAGCTCGTGTAGCGCAGGAAGAAGTCCGGGTTCTGCGCGGTGATCGGATGCGTGACGTAGGAGGTCGGCACCAGCGACGGCTGCGCAAGGTCGAAATTGCCCATGCGGAAGATGTTGAACAGCTTGTTGATGTCGCCCCATGAGGTCATGAGGTCATCGTCGGGCATGTAGATGTTGTCGTAGTCCCGCAGAGGGCTGCCTTCGAGGAACAGCTTGTAGATGGCCGAAAACTTGCGGTCGTTCGGCTGATGCGTGAAGTATTCGCATCCGCTGATGTCGGCCGGCACTTCCTTCCCATACCAGCTGACACACAGGTCCCAGTTGCGATCGGCATCAGCAATGTTGGCTGGCCATTGCGAATGCAGCGACTGCTCGTTGGCGCGAAGAACGACCAGATTGCGTCGACGTTTCGCACCGAGCTCGCGCGGCATGGTGAATTCTGCAACGTCGGGCGAGGCGGACTGACCAAAATCGCGAGCAGATGGCATCCGGCTGCGCTCGAGCACATGCACGACGCTCGGATCGACCCGGGATCTTCCCTTCAGAAGATAGGGGCCGTCGCTGTCGATGATGCATTCATCGAACTCCGTCGTCGTCTGGCCGTAGATGTTCTTGAACCGCAATGTGTTGTCTTCGAGGCTCCAGACGCGTTCGAAACTATGGATATATCCCCCGACGATTCCATCGGGCAGGAACTTCAGCACCGGCGCGATAAGCTGACCGTTCTCCCTGGAAAATTTCCAGGTGCTGGAAAGCAGGTCGCTTTCTTCAATCTTCATTTCGATGGTTTCGTATTTCCGTGCCGCGGAGGTCAAAATTGTGTCCGATCGATTGAGGGGCGCAGCGACCGCAGACGGCTTGCACCGCCGCGGCGTCGGTGGTCATGCGAGGGGTGCGATTGGCCGGCTGAACTCGGCGCCGAAGAAATGCAGCCACATACGCTCGAGGATATAGCCATAGGCGGCAACGCCGCCCATCGCGAACTGATAGAGCAGATCGAGTGAGTCGCGAGACATCGAGGCGACACGGTCGTTTCGGACGCCGAAAATCGCGCCGTAGGAGAACGAGCCCACCATGTGTTTCTCGGCTTTTTCAGCGACGTGGTCGAGCTTGCACTGGCGCAATAGGTGCGCGGCGATGTTGGTGCCATCCGGGAGATTGCCCTGAACGATGCGGTAGACCAGTCCCATGTTGGAGGCGCCGTTGTCGGTGAATTCGAGCGGCCCCCAGTTCGTCAGCGAGAAAAGCTCGGGACGAACCTTGAGGCGGCCGGGAAGACCGAGCTCGTAGTTTTCAAGAAGCTGAAGCGGTGGAATGTTACGATCCGCGCGCCACTGCCAAGACAGCGGCTGGACGTCGTCCCAATTGCGCCAATTCTTAAGAAGCTGGATGAAATCAGGGCTATGCGTCATGGGTCACCTTGCGCGTAGACGGTGAACCCCTGATTGAAACGCACGCTCTTCATGTGATGAAGATAGGTTTCCGATTCACGACCGACATTCGGCCGTTCAATGATGCTGGTTGCCCGGGCGACAACATCGGGATCCGTGATCGGCTCCCCCTTGTTGTAGATGATGACGTCAAAATCATCAGGAATTTCGACGATCCAGTCGAGAGTTTCACTATATCGCGCGAGCACAACGCTATGCATTGCAGAATCCACATCTAGGAATTTATGTCCGGACTTCGGCCGCCGGCACGCCCGCAAAACACAGCGGGCCGTCGATGAAGATGGGGAGAAACTGAATACTTAACCTTGTGCCAGTCTGGACTTATTTAGCGTGAGCTGATCGCGCTTCCGGACCGGTCGATGGCGCCCGTTTTGCGTCTGTCAAACTCCACTATATTCCGAGACTTAAGGTCCAATGTGTCGCTGATGGACGATTTCGAGGATGACCAGTCCGCGTCGCCGCTCACCATCCGGGCATAGGCGTAGGCGACGAATCGCTCGGCGATATCGGCGGCTCCCGTATTGTAAAACAACGCAGGGCAATCCGTCCGTAGGAGCGCCGGGGCTGCCGTCGTCACGCCCGCAGTCACTGGCGTGCAGGTTCCGTTTTCTTAGCGCTTGACGGCTGGGTAAAATAAGAACAAAATAAGAACATGTGAACGGAGGTTCTTATGACGCATGCTGAGCAAGTAATCGAGCGGGCATTGGCTGTCGTTGCCGCAAGTCGTGCTGAACGCGAGCGCGATGCCGAGCGCCGCAAACGGGTGTTTGGCAAGATCGAGGTCGGTCGCCCGCTTCCGAAATTGCCCGGGCAACAGTTAGGTCTCGATCTGCATTGAGATGCGGTGACGACCGCGGTTTTGGCTGATCTTTTCATGGTTACATAACGGCTTGCTTGTATGTTCGCCCCGCGTTGCAGCGAGGACCATGATGAAATACGCAGAAGACGGTATCGGCCAGCAGTACGAAAACACTAGAGATCCGATCCAGACCTGCAAGACGCTGCAGGAAATCGTCCAAAGGCTGCAGTCCGAACAGTCATCATTGGTCGAGCGTTACGAGTGGCTGGAAGCCATGATCAATCACGTGCCCGATTTCATCTACGCGAAGGATCGAGAGGGTCGTTTCCTGTTCGCGAACAGGGCGATCGTATCGAACAACGGCTTCCGGACTGTTGACGACCTGATCGGTCTGACGGATTTCGACATTCATCCGAGCGAAGCGGCGCGCGATATCGCCGAGGTCGAGCGCCGTGTGATGGAGGAAGGCAGACCCGACCTCGGAATAGAGGAGGAGCGCCTTACCGGTGAAGGTTGGCTGATGATGTCGAGGGTGCCGCTGCGCGATCGCTCCGGCAAAGTGATCGGAATTGTCGGAGCATCAAGGGACATTTCGGCGCGCAAACGCGACGAGCGGTTGATGAAGGCTCAGGCGACCCTATTACAGTCCGTCGCACGGGGCGTTGAGCTTCCGGATTTGCTGGCGCAACTTAAATCTCTTCTGCAAGCGCTCCTTCCAACGCGGCGAGCCAATGTTTGGCTCGATACGGGGCTGTCCACCATCGCCAGAGAAAGCGAGCACGAATTCGCAATTCCGGCACGTGACGGAACACTGCACGGTTTGCTCGTTGTCGGGGCTGACGCGACCGACGATCCAGCGCTTCTGGAATTCCTGGCCGGTGTGGCGCAGACCGTCGGGATCGCAATCGATCGCCATCGCGACGCGGAACGCATTGCGTTTCTGGCGGAGCATGACGCGTTGACCGGCCTGCCCAATCGCGCATCGCTCGACCGCCGGCTACAAGCGCTCTTGGCAGCGACATCGCACCTCCCGCGTGGCGTTGCCGTCGCATTTGTCGATCTCGATCATTTCAAGCTGGTCAACGACAGTCTCGGGCATGCGGCAGGCGACGAGCTCGGTCCGGCGGGACTGGTGTCGCGTGTGGGCGGTGACGAGTTCATCGTCGTGCTGACGCCCACTCCGATCGAGTTCGACCAGCGGCTGAACGACATTCGCGAGGCGATCGCCATGCCGCTGCATCTGTGCGGCATGGAACTGCGAGTGACGTCGAGTATAGGCTTTGCGTGTTCCATAGAGCACGGACTGACCGCAGCCGAGCTTTTTGCCAACGCCGACATGGCGCTCTATAGGGTGAAGGCGAACGGTCGCAATGGCGTTCATCTCTTCTCGCCGGCCTTGGCCGAGGAGGGGCCACAAGCTTGCGCGCATAGAAGAGCTTCGTCGCGCAATCGAACTGGATGAGTTCGTGCTCCATTACCAGCCGCAACGGCAGATGCAGACCGGAAAGGTCATCGGCGTCGAGGCGCTTGTCCGTTGGCAACATCCGGCGAAAGGACTGGTCGCGCCCGGCGACTTCATCCCCCTTGCTGAGGAGACAGGTCTAATTCTCGCAATCGGCGAGATGGTGCTGCGCAAAGCGTGCGCGCAAGCCAGGGCGTGGCAGAACGCTGGACTTGCGCCGATCAGGATCGCAGTGAACATGTCGGCCAGACAGTTTCACGAGCCGGCATTGGCCAGCCAGGTTGCCGCTGCACTCGCGGCAGCGCGCCTTGATCCCCAATGGCTTGAGATAGAGGTGACCGAAAGCCTGATCATGCAGGACGTCGAGGGCGCCATTGAGCGCATGCAGGACCTGAAGGAACTCGGCATCACCCTGTCGATCGATGATTTCGGCACCGGCTATTCGAGCCTGAGCATGTTGAAGCGGTTCCCGTTGTCACGATTGAAGATCGATCGATCCTTCATCGCCGATATTCCGGCCGATCCCGGCGATATGGCGATCACCAGCGCTATTCTTGCCCTTGCGAAGCTGCTCGGCCTTGAAGTCGTGGCGGAGGGTGTCGAAACCGCGGATCAGGCCGATTTTCTGACACAGGCAGGGTGCGACTTTCTGCAGGGCTATCTGTTCTCTCGACCGCTTCCGGCACACGAAATGGATGCCTTTTTGCTTGGTCGGTGAATTGGTGAGGAGAATAGCCCGCCACGAGTGGCAGCGGGCCTCGTCTTGTGCGCGATACGGCAAGACGGGGGAAGAGCCGTCTGAGGCCGGTCCAGAATCAATTTCTTCACATTCCCGGGCGCGATAGCACGGCTCTCCCGGAATGCGGGTACCCAATTCGGCGTACCGGAAACGGCTGTGCTTCAGTGTTGCCGCCGCTTGCCTCTCTGGACGGTGACGACTTCATTATTGAGAAGAATGAGAAAGTGACTTTCATCAAGACGGCTGACGATCTCGCCCTGCTCGGTCATATAGTCCGTCTTCGGCTCGACGGTTTGACGACTGGCGATGCGCATCTGCTCGATAATCACGTATGATTTTCCCGCATTGCTCTCGCAATAAAACCGGCGCTTGTCTTTGTAATGTGACATTGCCTCACCTCCGTGCCGGCGCCTATCATTTGCTTTGTGGCCGCGAATGCAAGCTCGTTAGATTAGGTACTTCTGTTAGCCCTTCGTGTGACTTGCATTACGGCGATCGTCATAGCCGGTCCGGCTTGTCGATTGTAAATCTCGGTTGGACATCGGTTCAGATGTTGCAGCGAAGGCCGAAGTCAACGTGGACGGCGCGAATCCGCTGTCTCAGGTTCCGTTTTGCTGGACCTTCAAGCCATCCATCAGCAGGCCGATGAGGCGATCGGAGCGCTCCCGCCATTCGGGCGAGGAGGGCAGAGAATAGATGCTGGACAGGGCGTGCAGCAGGTCCGTCGTATCGATGTCTCTTCGAATGAACCCTTGCTCGGCCGCCGCCGTCAGCAGGCTGTCGGCTGCGGTGCGCAGAACGCCGCTACCCTCGGCAAAAAGGGACGCGTTCGACGCTACGAGGATCTTGAGGCTGTTTGCCATGCCACGCTTGGCGGCGATGTAGTCGACAAACCGGCGCATCCACTCCTCGAGCGCGACGTCCGGTCTCTTGTCCGCGGCCAGCTCCTGCGCTGCCGCCGCGAGGCTCTCCAGCTCGCGGCGATAGACCACTTCGACGAGATGCTCGCGCGTCGGAAAATGCCGATAGAGCGTGCCGATGCCGACCCCCGCCCGGCGGGCGATGTCCTCGAGTGAAGCTTCCACGCCGCTATCCGCGAAAGCAGCCGCAGCGGTCTCGACGAGCTTTTCGCGGTTGCGCCGCGCGTCCGCGCGCAACGGTGCTGCACCTCCTGCTTCCGGCCGGGCTGACGGCAAAACAAGCTCCAAACGCATTCGGCCCTTGACGCAAAGCGACAAGTGACTAGATTAAACGGAGGCGCCTCCGTTTACGCGGCGCCTACCATTTCTTAATCCAGGCGGAGAAAAATGTCATGTCGAAACGCGGCCCGAAAGCGCACCCGTGGCATCAGATAGCGCACATGGCCCGGATGACCACCTTTCAACACCCCAGTATCCATTCTCGTGACGACGGCAGGAGCTCAATTCATGACACGATCCGTCCATCTCTCTCTCGACATCAACACGCGACGGCACGAACTCGCCGTCGAGCCGCGGGTCACCCTGCTCGATGCCCTACGTGAAGAACTTGGCCTGACGGGCACCAAGAAGGGCTGCGATCAGGGACAATGCGGAGCCTGCACCGTTCACATCGACGGTAAGCGTGTACTCGCCTGCCTGACGCTGGCGGCGCAGGCCGAGGGCAAAGCCATTACGACAATTGAAGGTCTTTCAACGACCAGCGGCGATCTTCATCCGGTACAGCAGGCTTTCCTCGATCATGATGCCTTTCAATGCGGCTACTGCACGCCCGGCCAGATCATGTCGGCCGTAGCCTGCATCCGCGAAGGACGCGCGGGCTCGGAGGACGAGATCCGCGAATATATGGCCGGCAATCTCTGTCGGTGCGGAGCCTACAACCACATCGTCGCGGCGGTGCGCGACGCTGCGGAGGCGGCGCGATGAAGGACTTCGATTACATCAGGGCCGCGTCGCTCGAAGACGCTTGCCAGCGCGCCATGCAATCCGGCGCGATGTTCCTCGCCGGCGGCACGACGCTCCTTGATCTCGCCAAGTGCGGAGTCGCCGAGCCGGAGGTCGTTGTCGACATCAGCCACGTCGCAGGCCTGTCGCAGATATCGGCCGATGGAAACGGCGTCACGATCGGCGCGCTCGCGCGGATGGAGGACGTTGCCGGCAGCCCGGGCATCAAGGCGGACTATCCGGCGGTTGCGCAGTCCCTCTCCCTGGCGGCATCACCGCAGTTGCGCAACATGGCGACGATCGGCGGCAACCTCCTGCAGAGGACACGCTGTCCCTACTTCCGGGATCCCGGCACCTTCGACGCCTGCAACAAACGAAACCCGGGCTCCGGCTGTGCGGCGATCGGCGGCGTCACGCGCAATCATGCCGTGCTCGGGACAAGCTCGGCCTGCATCGCATCCTACCCGGGAGATCTTGCCGTCGCTCTGGTCGCGCTCGACGCGACGATCAGCCTCGGTGAACGCACGGTGAGCGCTGAAGACTTCTTCCTACTCCCCGGCGATACCCCAGAGCGCGAAACGATACTTGAGCGGGGCGAGATGGTGACAGCCGTCTTTATCCCGTCGTCGCCGGTCGCCAAGAACTCGACCTATCTCAAGATCCGTGACCGGCAGTCCTATGAATTCGCCGCGGCAAGCGCTGCCGTTGGATTGGAACTGGAGGCGGATCGCAGGACCATCAAGGACATCCGCGTTGTCCTCGGCGGTGTTGCCACCAAGCCCTGGCACGCGCGTTCTGTTGAAAAGGCGCTGACCGGGAAAGCAATCGACATTGCTACAGTCGAGACGGCGAGCCGTCTTGCGGTGGAGGGCGCGGTCTCTTCCGGCGGCAATCAGTACAAGATCGAATTGGCACCACGCGTCGTGACGCGTGCCATTCTGACGATGGGAGGTCTCCTATGACCATCATGGAACCACGCGGCAAGCGTGGGGACGCTTCCGACGGCACGATCGGCGGTCGTCTGTCGCGCTTTGACGGAAAGCTCAAGATCACCGGTGGAGCGACCTACGCATTGGAACAGCCGGTTGAAGGGCTGGCATATGCCGTTCTGGTGCAAAGCCGCATCGCGGCAGGACGCATTACCGGTATCGACATCGGCAAGGCGCAGGGGGCACCCGGTGTGCTCATGGTCGTGACGCCAGACGTCGACCTCGGCTTGACGGTCGCGTCCGACTGGTACGGAAACCGGCCGGACAACCAACCGTTCCGGCCTCTGTCGCGTGAAATCACCTTCAACGGTCAGGCGGTCGCGGCGGTCGTGGCGGAAACGCTTGAACAGGCGACGGAGGCGGCAAGGCTTGTTGAGATAAGTTATGACGCGGGCGCAGCGATCGTCGATCTCGATGACCCGAACGCCGGTGAAGCCAAGCCGCTTGATGCGCTTTCGGTACGCTGGGGCGATGCCGAGACGGCGCTTGCCGAGGCCGCAGTACGTGTTGAAGGACAATATCGAACGCCGCGCGAATATCACGTGGCGATCGAGCCGCATGGCCTGACCGCGAAATGGGAAGGCGACCAGCTGACCGTTTGGGAGCCGAGCCAGTGGACCCACGGCATGGCCCGGACCTATGCCGAATGGTACGGATTGCCTGTCGAGAACGTGCGGATCGTCTCTCCATTCATCGGCGGCGGCTTCGGCTCCAAGGCGACAGCCTACACCTACGGGGCTGTCGCAACGGCGGCGGCCCGCATGCTCGGCCGGCCGGTCAAGCTTGCTGTGGCGCGCTCGCAAAGCTTTACGGCATTCGGCGGCCGCGCCGCGACGCGCCAAACGATCGCTCTTGGCGCCGATGCCGATGGCAAGCTGCAATCGATCGTCCAATCGGGGGTGAGCGAGACCGCGACCTATGCGGACTTTCCGGAGCAGACGAATGCAGCCACGCCGCTGATGTATGCCGTCGAGAACTTCAGCGCGAAGCATGGGTTGGTTGCGGTCAACACCGTCGTCCCGGGCGCGCTTCGCGCCCCCGGCAAGAATCCAAGCACCTTCGGGCTCGAATGCGCGATGGATGAACTCGCCTATGCGACCGGCGTCGATCCAGTCGAGCTTCGGCTTCGCAATTACGCAGAGCGCGATCCGCAATCCGGCAAACCCTGGTCGACGCGTCGGCTGCGGGAGGCGCTTGCCCAGGGAGGCGAAGCCTTCGGATGGCCGCGGCGCAGCTTTGCACCGCGTTCGATGCGGGATGGCCGGCGCCTGATCGGGTGGGGTGTGGCCTGCGGCACGTTCCCTGTTCTGCGAGCCTCCAGCGAGGCGTTGATCCGGATCCTCGCGGATGGCACGGTCGATGTGGTCAGTGGTGCCATCGATATGGGGCAGGGTACCTACACCATCCTCGCCCAGACGGCAGCCGAAGTGCTCGGAATACCGGTGGACCAGGTGAACGTACATCTCGGTGACTCGTCACTGCCGGGGGCAACCGTTGCTGGCGGCTCGATGCTGGCCGGTGCGATCACTGGCGCGGTTCATAAGGCGGCATCGGCGGCGCGTGACGAGCTTGTACAGCTTGCGCTCAATGATGGCGCGTCGCCGTTTCGCGATACGGGTGCGAATACGCTCGTCGTCGCCGAAGGGCGCCTCTCCATACCGCGCGATGGTGGCCTGTCACTTTCAATCGCGGAACTGATGACGGCGCTCGGTCGCGACAATCTCGAAGTACGGCGCAACACGCTGCCGGAGGGGGAACAGGGTCCCGAAAGCCATCGCAAGGCATGGACGACGATGGGCAGCATCCAGGGGCCCACGGCAGGCGAGTACTCCATGTACAGCTGGTGCGCGCACTTCGTTGAAGTGCAGGTGGACGAGGACTTCGGAACGGTCCGCGTTGCCCGCGTCGTTTCGGCCTTCGATTGTGGGAGGATCTACAATCCGAAACTCGCCGAAAGCCAATGGCGCGGCGGGATCATCATGGGGATCGGGCAGGCGCTGCTCGAAGAAGGGATCGTCGACCGCCGCAACGGCCGCGTCATGAACAACAATCTCGGTGACTATCTCGTCGCAACGAACGCCGATATTCCGCCAATCGAGGTGATTTCGGTTGGCATTCCCGACGCCCACGCCTCCGTGCTCGGCGGAAAGGGTGTCGGTGAAGTCGGTATCGTGGGTGTCGCGCCGGCCATTGCCAACGCCGTTTTCCACGCAACCGGAAAGCGGGTTCGGGATCTGCCGATCACCCTGGAGAAGCTGCTCTAATGTGTTGGGCGCCCGTGACCCTCGCGGGCGCCCTGCCGATCAAGGTTTGAAGATGACAGGACGGGCGTTCTGGAACGTCGGGCGGCCGCGCCGACATCCCCAGAGCGGACGTGCGTTCTGTCGGACGGCATCCTCAGGTGTATGGCAGTCGAGAAGGATAATGTCAGCGCTCTGGCCCGGCCGGATGCCATGCGGCTTGTTCATCAGGCGGGCGGCTGACGACCCGATCATGTCGAAAGCGAGCCGCAAGTCGGCTGCGCGCGAGATCTGCAGAACATTGGCGTAGAGGTTCGCCATGCGGATCAGCGAGGCGTCGCCATAAGGCGTGAACGGGTTCAGAATGTTGTTGCTGGCGATCGAGGTGACGACGCCGTGATGGGCAAGCACGTGTGCCGGTGCCACGCCGCGCGGCACCAGCCGATCATGATCTCTGCCGTTCAGGAAAAGGTCCGTCGACGGCAGAACCGTGACTGCAATTCCGGCTTCAGCCAACCGCTTGGCCAGCGCAACCACGTCGTCGGGCGCAAGCGCGGATAAGCTCGTCATATGCCCAAGAGAGATACGCCCTTGCCAACCACGAGCGATCGTCTCTTCAATGACGGCCGAAAGATTGCTTCTCTCGGGAGAAAGGTCGAAGTCGAGATGGAAGTCCACGGTGACGTCGTGCTTTTCCGCGAGATCGAAGATCATTGCGATATGCCCGCGCGGATCGCGATCGATATATGGCGCACCTCCAACGAGGTCGGCGCCATCGGATAGAGCATGATCGATCATCGCTAGCGTTTCCGGCTCGTTGGTCAGGCCGTCCTGCGCGAAGGCGCAGATCTCGATATCGATCGCAAACGCATAGTCCTGGCCGATGCGCTTGATGGCATCAAAGGACCGCAGCCCAGCACGTGGGTCGATTTCAACGAATGTCCGCATTCGCATCGTACCGTTGGCAATCGCCTTTTCGACGACATCAGCGGCGCGATCATAGACGTCCTGCTCCGAAAACCCCGCCTTCGCCCGTGCCGTTTCCTGCACCGCTTCCGTCAGCGTGCCGTGACAAATCGTGCAGCGGCCGAGAATGCCTGCTTTGTCGAGATGGATATGGCTCTCGACCAGCCCGCCGCAGGCAAGTGCACCTTGCGCATCCAAGGTTTCGATGGCTTCGCAGCGAAAGTTCGTCTCGACGGAGGCAATCGTGCCTTCACGGATCGCAATGTCGAAAAGCCGATCACTGCCGTCGAGGCGGGCGTTGCGGATAAGGAGGTCGACGCCGTGCTCGTTCATTCAGATGCCGATTGCTCCGCCATCACTCCGGGGGTCATGCGCGCCATCGATCATGCCATCGGCTCCGATGCGAATGATGCCGGCCTGGCCAGCCAATTGACTGAGCGCATCGATGATCGCCACTTCGTGACCAAGGGAGGCGAGACTGGCAGCAACGGCCTCTCCCACATTCTTCTCGATCTTCAGGCTGTCGCGACTGTCGGAGAACGTTCGCCCGAGCAGGAAACGCGGATGCGACAAGGCTTCGAGCGGGTCGAAATCGTGGTCCAGCAGCAGACTGAGCAGCAGTGCCAAAGTTTGCGGTTGGCCGTCGGCGCCCTGTGTACCGTAGAGGAGATGCGGACGCCCGTCCTTGAGCGCGATGCCCGGGTTCAGCGTATAGAAGGGGCGCTTGCCGGGTTGAAGACAGTTGGGACTTGCCGGGTCAAGGCTGAAGGCAGCACCCCGGTTCTGCCAGAGGATACCGGTGTCGCCGACAACGACGCCGCTACCCCAGTCATAGTAAATGCTCTGCAGCATTGCCACGCTGCGGCCTTCGCGGTCCGTTGCCGCTAGGAAGGCGGTGTCGGCACGCGAAAGCGGCTGCGGCCAGGCCAGGGCGCTATCAGGATCGATGGCTCGTGCCTTGTTGTCGAGATGAGCAGCCGAGAGCAACGTTGCGACATCGATCTGCATCGAAGCGGGGTCTGCAATGGCTGGCCGGTCCATGAAGGCCTGTTTTACAGCTTCGACCAGATGATGATAAAAATCGGCGCTGCGCGGATCGAAGTTCTTCATCCCGACGCGAGCAAGGACACCCATGATCGAGAGGGTTGTGATCCCTTGTGTCGGCGGCGGCGGCGCCAATAGCGTCACGTCTCGATAATCGAGGGCGAGTGGCTGCTCGACGTGCGTGGCGGTGGCCGCCAGATCTTCGAGCGTCAGCGGAGATCCAACGGCTGCGAACCCTTTGGCAAGGCGTCTCGCCAGATTTCCTTCATAAAATGCGCGTGCGCCCTGATCCGCTATCTCACGGAGCGTGCGGGCGAGATCGGGTTGACGTTGTATCCCATGGCCGACGAAAGCCTCAGCAAAACCGGGCCAACTGTCACGCTCCCCGTTTCGGAACTGATGCCAGAACGCCTGCGATGGACTGATCGGAAACCCTTCATCGGCAAGAAGGATCGCGTCCTCCAACAGCGCTGCAAGGCTCTTTTGTCCGTGCCAGTTCCGCGCGGAGTAGTTTAGCACCTCCTGCCAGCTGTCGACGAGACATGCCGTCGTTAGCATAGACTGCGGGCCGCGTGTCGGGATCGAGGCCAAGCCGGCGGTGGCGGCGCGCGCCGCCTGCCCGATCCCAAGGAAGGCCTTTGTATTGCCGGAGCGGTCGGCAACCAGCCAGACAGCGTCGCCGCCAAGGCCGCAAAAGTGCGGATAGACGACGCTTAGCGCCGCGCCCGCCGCGACGATGGCTTCAATCGCGTTGCCGCCCGCCTCAAGTACCTTGGCGCCGGCGCGCGCTGAGAGCCAATGCGGGGAGGTGACCATGCCTGACCCCGCGATTGCCGCGGAGGATGGGGTTTGTGGGCGGGCGTCCATCATTGCCTGATAACCGTGGCGTTCTCAGCGACCAGCCGCCCCTCCTTGAACACCTTGCGAGGCTTCGGCACGGCGACGACGGCTTCCGGAACGTGGGCGGCCTGCAGCGTGACGAAATCCGCCTTGGCGCCGACGGCTATGCCGTATCCTTCCAGCCGAAGCGCGCGGGCGCCCGAATATGTCACTATATCGAACGCGGCTTCCAGTTCCTCATCGGTATAGAAGCCCGAGCGATATCCGATCATCATCGCACGCCCGAGCATGTCGCCGTCTCCGTACGGCCACCAGGAATCGCGAATGTTGTCGCTTCCGCTGAAGACAGTTGCGCCAGCGCTGCGAAGCAAGGCGACCGGTGGAAAATTGTGGTTTCCGGGCGCATTGGTCATGATTGCGACGCCGCTTGCGGCAATCAGTTCCGCGGCCTTGCGTGTCTGGTCTGGCGCCAGATCGCCGAGACCATAGGCATGGCTGATCGCGACGTGCCCGCCCATCCCAAGCGCCTTTGTCCGACGGCAGATTTCCTCAATCGTGAAAAGACCAAGGGTGCCGGCGTCGTGCAGATGGATGTCGATATCGACCCCATGTCTCTCGGCTACACCGAAGACCACATCGAGGTGGGCGGAGGCGTTGCGATCGAAACTCGCCGGATCGAGGCCGCCGACAAGATCGGCCCCCAGCTTGATCGCCTCGTCCAGCAGTTCCGGCGTGCCCGGGCTTTTCAGGATGCCGCTTTGCGGAAAGGCAACGAGCTGAATGTCGATCAGATCGCGATACTCCTCGCGAACGGCAAGGATCGTCTCGAGCGATTTCAAACCAACGGAGCCATCCACCATCACGTGGCTTCGCATCTGCGTCGAACCGTTTGCGATGCACAGATCGAGCTGATTGCGGGCTCGCACGGCCATCGGCGCGGATTGGGCCATGTTCCCGGCCTGAAACGCAACGCGCTCATGTACGTCAAAGCCGTTGGTGCAGGGCTTGTGCGGTATCCAGACGTCGCCGTAGAAGCTGGTGTCGAGGTGGATGTGTCCCTCGACGAAACCCGGCACGACAAGTGCATTCCCGAGATCAACAGCCTGGCCTGACGCGGTGGCGGATCCGGAGGGCACGATCGCGGAAAAACGGCCCTCCGTGACAATCAGATCGACGTGCGACCCATCGGCCAGTTTTGCGTTGGTGAAAGTTGTCTCGCGGCTCATCTCTTTTCCTTCATTGCCGTCGCACACGCGGAACGACGACGCATACCGCTGCTATATGCGAGCTCGATTGCTCTTCACACGGCAAGCGGTTCTGGTTTCAGCTCTGCAAGATGGATGCCAAACGCCGTAATCGCCGAGATCGCGCTATCGGACGGCTGTAGAAGGCCTTTCTGCGCGAACAGGGCATACTTGGACGCTCATCATTGCGAGACGAAGAGATAAATCATGTCCACAAGATAGGCAATATCATGTATACAAGATAAAAAGGCGGCAATTAGCCGGAGCTGCCAACGCCGCTATATCGGGAAAGAACCGTCGCGAGATCCGGCGCATCCTTGCCCTTGTCGTCCAGCAATGCTCGTGCCTCCACCGAGACCAGGTGTTCGTCCATCAAATCTTCAGCCCGCGTGATATCTCCACCCCGCAATGCGTGAACAAGATTGGAATGCTCGCTGATGGCGCAGGCGCTGGAGTGGGGCCTGCCATACAGGGAAAGGATCAGGGAGCACCGGGAGACCAGTTCCAGCAGATAGCGTTCCAGCAGGGCGTTGCCGGCGAGCGCCGCCAACTTGAGATGGAACTCACCCGCCAGCCGCATCGATAGCCTGACGTCGCCGGTTGCCTGTGCGCGTTCCTCCTGCTGGATATGGCTGCGCAAGGCATTCTCAATGTCGGGCGACCATCTGGAGGCTATGGTGTTGATGACTTCCCGCTCGAGGGCGCGTCGGACCGCAAACACCTCACGGGCTTCGTCGAGGCTTGGCTGAGCGACGGTTGCCGTGCGCTTGTGAGATGTATCGACCAAACCCTGCGTCTGGAGCTTTGCGAGAACGGCGCGCACAAGCGTGCGGCTCATGGCGAAGTGCCGGCCAATTTCGTCTTCCGGCAGCTTTGTGCCGGCCTTCAGCGCCTGTTCGATGATGGCGCGTCGAAGGGCGAGATAGGCCGCTTCGACGCGGTCGGAATTTGAGGACATGCCACCGCCTGTTTAAAGTATACGTCAGCTTGTGTTTCTGCATACCATGAAGCGGCATGGAGGCACAGGTGCTGCGCCTGGTCTGGCACCGGTGCTTATCGCTGCTCGAGCTTGCTCAGGCTGGACGATGCCACGGCGAGAACGATGATCGTGCCGACCAGAATTTCGCGAACATAGGAATCGACACTCATCTGGGTGAGCCCGTTATCGAGGACACCAAGGATGAGAACCCCAAAAAACGTAGCGAGTACGCGCGGCTCACCTTCTTCGCTCATTGTCATGCCGAGGAAAACGGCTGCAATTGCCGAGAGCATCAGTCCGCTGCCCTGTGTCGGATTGGCAGACGCGACGCGGCTGGCGTACATCAGCCCTGCGGCGGCGGCGCCCAGGCCGGTAAGGCCGAATGCGGAAAAGCGGAGGAAGCGAACTCTCACTCCAGCCAGGCGAGCTGCCTCGGTATTGCCGCCGATCGCGTAAAGGCGGCGCCCATAGACTGTGTGTTCGAGAAGAAGCCAGACGACCAGCAAGACGATCAGCGCGAGCAGGGTCAGATATGGCAGAAAGACCCATTGCTCGCCGGCGGGAAACAGCGGAACGCCGCTGCGCGCAAAGCCGCTGAAGCTTGCTGGAATATCGGTACCGAAGATCGTTTTGCCGCCGCTGATCAGGAATGCGAAGCCGGAAAATATCGTCAGCGTTCCCAGGGTCGCGACGAACGGGAGAATGCCGACGTAGCTGACAAGAGCACCATTGATCAGGCCGCCGAGGACGCCGACGCCAAGGGCAAGGATGATTGCGGCCGGCACCGGTACGCCGGCTTTGAAGGCAAGCGCCGCGACGATCCCGGAAAGACTGGCCATGGAGCCGACAGACAGATCGAAATCCCCCATTGCCATGACGATCGTCATGGTGAAGGCGGTAACGGCAAGCATTGAAACCTGCTGCGATATGTTCAGCCAGTTGCGCGCCGTCATGAACGTGTCGGGGATGTTTATCCAGAAGAACAGGATCACGGCGATGATGCCGATCAGGGTTCCATATCTGCGAATAGTCCGGATCACTTGAATGTCCTCGGGAAATCAGGCGGGTTCGCCGAACGAGAGCGCCAGCAATCTCGTCTGGGTGAGGCCATCGGTTGGCACGATGGCGACCTGGCGTCCCTCGCGCATGACAAGAATACGATCGGTCATGCCGATCAGCTCCGACAGGTCGGAGGAAGCAAGAAGAATACCGACGCCGCTGGCCGCCAGTTCTCTGACGAGCGTGTGAATATCGAACTTCGCGGCGACGTCGACGCCCCGTGTCGGCTCGTCCAGCAGGAGAACCCGCGGCGCGCCGAGAATGGCGCGCGCCAGCACGACCTTTTGCTGGTTGCCACCGGAAAGCTGGAAGACGGGCTGCGTGACGCCGGTGGACTTCAGTTTCACCCGTGAGGCGATGTCCGCGGATCTCTTGAGTTCGGCGCGGCGGTTGCGAAGGATGCCTGCCCGGCTAAGCGTTCTGAGGTGGGCAAGAACGGTGTTGTCAGCGACCGAGCCGCGCGGCAGCAGACCTTCGCGCCGCCGCTCGCGCGGCACATACGCAATTCCGTCTGCCCAGCGCGTGGCCGGCGTGCCGCCCGCAAGCGTCCGGCCGTCGAGTTCGACGCCGCCGCCGGTGCGCTTGTCCGCTCCGATCACAAGGCGCAGGATGTCGCTCTGGCCGGCGCCCGACAGGCCGGTGATGCCAAGTATTTCGCCGGCATGCAGTTCGAACGAGATATCGTGAGCAGACGACGAACTCGCGCCAGTAAGGCTGAGCGCGGTACCCGATGTCGCGGCCGCCTGGCGCGGCGGATAAGCTTCGGCGATCTGGCGGCCCGTCATCATCTCGATCATCTCGGCCTTTGAGATGCTGGAGATGGCCCGGGTAGCGACGGTTTCTCCGTCGCGCAACACGCTCACCCTGTCGGCGATCCGCATCACTTCGTCCATCCTATGGGATACATAGACGATGCTGCGTCCTCTTGCCGTCAGCCCGGCAATCACCTTGAACAGCCGTTCCGACTCCTCGCTGGTCAGCGCGGCGGTCGGCTCATCCATGACGTAGACCCGCGCCGCTTCGCCATCCTCGTCCAGGAAGGCCGCCGCGATCTTCACGAGCATCTGATCGCCGAGCGACAGACGCGCCATCTTTCGACTAGGAATGATGTGGCCGATATCCAGGGCGTCGAGGGCCTTGGAGGCCTGCCTGTTGAGTTCTCGCCAGTTGGCAAAAATACCGAATCGGCGGGGATACGGCCTGCCCAGGAAAAGGTTCTCGGCGACTGACAGCTCGGGGATGACGCTCAGTTCCTGGTGGATGAAGCGAAGCCCGAGCCGGCGTGACTGCGACGGATGCTCGATCGAGACCTCTGCACCATCGACAAAAATCGCGCCGGCGTCGGGCTTTGTGGCGCCGGCGAGGATGCGGATCAGCGTCGATTTGCCCGCGCCGTTCTCGCCCATCAACGCATGGACCTCGCCAGGCGCAATGGCGAGGGATCCATCCTTCAATGCGGGGACACCCGCATAGCTCTTGGAAAGCTTGCGGGTCTCGAGAATTGGAGCGTTCATTCCTTGGCGTTTGCCGAGGTGACAAGCTTGGTCGGCACGTAGATCACGCTCTGCTTGATCTTCTCGCCGGCCAGATGGCGCTTCACGGCATCTGCGGTGGCGCGGCCAATACCCTTGAAATCCTGCGCCATCGACGCTTCGAAATTACTGCCCTTGGCGATCGCGTCGCGGGCCTGCGGGTTTGCATCGATACCGGTGATCACGATACCTTCATCCTGGCGACCGGCTGCCTCGATTGCCTGCAAGGCGCCGAGCGCGGGTTGATCCCAAGCGGCCCATACCGCCGAGATCGATCCCTTTTCGGGATGGGCTGTCAGGATCGCTTCCATCTTGGCGCGCGAGTCGGCAATGCCGCCGTCAGAGACATCAGGCGTGACACGCTCGACGACCTTGATGTCAGGATTGTTCTTGAAGATCGCGTCCGCAATCACGCCGCGTGCCTGGACTGGCGGAAAGGCGTCGAAAACGAACATCACGACGTTGCCCTTGCCGTTGATACGGTTGGCCGTATAGGCGGCGGTATCGGCGGCCATCGCGTAACCGTTCGAGGTTACGTTTGTCACGAGCAGCGGGCTCGCTCCGGCGTCCATGCCGAAGACCGGTATTCCGTCAGACTTGGCGGTCTCGAGGCCGGCGGCAACCTGCGCCGGATCGACGTTGATGACGATCGCGTCAACCTTCTGCGTGCTGACATCCTCGATGCGGCTGATCGCTGCGGCGACGTCGCCTTTCGTATCGATGACGTTCACGTCCCAGCCGTTGGTCTTGGCTTCCTCCTGGAAGGCCTCGACGTAGAATTGCGTGCCTGGTTGGGAGAGGTAAGGCGTGATTACGGCGATCTTGCCGGCTGCATTGGCGGCATTAGCCATCAAGAGTGCAGCAATAGCTCCCGCCACCGCGCCGATTTTCGAAATGGAAGTCATCTAGGTCCCCGCCCATATCTTTTGATTTCTTTAATAGGTGCGGGACGTTAGCCGAGCTCGATGTTCATTTCAATAGAGTGACACAGTCGGGTTGTCGCAGATTGTCATCGACATCTAGCGCAGCTAAGGATGGGCCCTCTCAGAGGGTGTGGACGGAGACAGTTGTGAGCGGGCCAATGCTGATCGGTATCGACGTGGGAACGACGGCGGTCAAAGCGGCGCGCTTTGACATGCACGGCAATGTCGAACGCAGCTATGCCAGGCACTACCCGACGAGGCGTGAGGCGCCAAGCATCGTTGAACAGGATCCCGGTGACTGGATGGTGCACGTTCAGGCGGCGCTGCGGGAACTGAGCGACGGACTTACGCCCGGACAGGTGCAGGCGGTCGGCCTATGTTCCCATGTCAACAGCCACGTGTTCGTGGCTGCCGACGGCGAGGTCCTCATGCCTGCGATCATCTGGCAGGATGGTCGCTGTGCCGAGGTGGCAGCCGAACTCGACGCACAGGTGACCGAGCAGGACAAGATCAGGTGGTGGGGAGCGCCGTTGCCTGTTGACGCCAGCCATGTTCTTTCGCGGATGGAATGGGTGAAACGCCACCGTCCCGACGTCTGGCAAAAAACTCGCTGGGTGATGTCGCCGAAGGATTATTGCATCCTGCAACTGACCGGAGAAGCCGTTGCCGACCCGATGACGTCCTTCGGCGTCGTTGATCAGGACCTGCGATACATCGATAGCCTGATTAGCCTCGTCGACGGAGCAGCCGAACGTCTCGCGCCGATCCATCCGTTCACGTCGGTCGCCGGACGTATCAAACCGGGAATGCCTGCATCGGGTACCCCGCTGGCCGTCGCGACCATGGATGCGTGGTCCGGACTGTTTGGATGCGGCGCGATCCGGGAGGGAGACGGTTTCTATCTCAGCGGGACGAGCGAGGTCCTCGGCATCATTTCAGAAGAAAGGAACCCCGAACCGGGCGTTATTGCCTTTCCGCCTTGCGAAGCCATAACGCTCCATGCCGCGCCGACCCAGGCGGGCGGCGCATCGATGGCCTGGCTCTCGACCTTGCTCGGACGATCGCCAACCGAACTCTCGGCGCTCGCGGCGCAGGTGAACCGGCAGCAGCTGACGCCAGTGTTTCTTCCACACCTGCAGGGCGAGCGAGCGCCCGTATGGAATATTCACGCACGCGCGTCCTTCTCCGGCATAGATGCGGCCATGGGACCGGCCGAGTTCACCGTTTCGATGATGGAGGGGTAGCGTTTTCGGTGCGAATGGCGTTGGATAGCCTGCAGCGGTCGGCTGGTATCGCGCCTCAGGTTCTGAGTGCTGCGGGCGGTGGCATGGGATCAGATATCTGGTGCCAGATCCGGGCCGATGTTCTCGGGAAACCCCTGCATCGGCGGAGGAATCTCGATGCCGGTGTCCTTGGAGCCGCTGTCCTGGCCGGCGCAGGTGCTGCGGTGTTTCCTTCGGTGGCCGACGCCGCCGCACAACTTGTTGTGACCGAACGCGTGTTCGAGCCAAACCCGTCGCTCTGCGAACGTTATGCCTATGGCTACGAAAAGTATCGGGAACTCTATCGTCAGCTTGAGGCGTTCAACCGCGATCTGGTTTTGCGCTCGCAGTAACAAACGCCGATCAGCAACGGTCAGTTCGCCGGTGCGGAAGATGCGCGACGGTTCAAGAGCGCGGCACGGATCAGTTCCGCCTTGCTTGGCGCAGCAATGACCACAGGTGCTTCTGTTGGCTCCGGAGCTTCCTTGCCCTCCCGTTTCAGGAGCGTCAGGAAACTCTCCTGCGCGGCGAGGCGATCCTGGTCCGAAATCTCACCGACAGGCCGTCCATCAAGATCGTGGCGCATAGCATCGGGCTGGGCGCTGGCAAGATAATAGCGTTTGGAATGCAGGTAGCTGCCCATCGCCTTCCGCAAGACTGTCGTGCCGATGCCCGGCTTCAGCAATGGCCGTATCTCGTGCCAGATGCCGACAGCAAGCGGACGAACCGGATCTCCCGGTTCCTTGGGCAGGATTTCAAGCGGACTGACGAGCAATGCATTGATCGCACCTGCACGTCGGACATCGATGTCGCTGGCCGGGATCGGCCCACGGCTGTTTGTCCAGAGTTTTGCCATTACAATCTCCTTGGGAGGGATCTCTTTATCGTCGTTCTATGAAGCGATTTTGACGACATCGTGTGCTGTTCCAATGGCTGCGAGAGCAGAGCGCTATAAGGCGAAGATCAAAACATGGGGATGACAGGCAGGCGTTGCCACAATCAATCTACCGATCATGTATGCTGTGGTCATCGCAGACCAGCAAGAGACTCGCATGGCAGGCATGAGTTCGGCGCCGCAGCTCGATATGTTCGAAGCCGCGAATGAGGTATCCCTGAAGGTCAATCGGGCCGCTCGAGGTCGCCATGAGCGAGCCGGAAGCTTGAGCGAGGACGAGATGGTTCGTCACCTCGAGAAGACTGGTCAGTTTCGCATCCTCAGAAAGCTCGTCCCGCGTACCGTCGCGCCGGTCAGAAGACCGGAGTTTCCACGGGTTGGCGTTATCGTCGATACGGAGACGACCGGCCTCAACCATCGACAGGATCAGGTCATCGAGATCGGTGCCGTCAGCTTCACCTATGACGATGCCGGCCAAATCGGTGATGTCATCGGCCTTTACGGTGGGCTGCAGCAGCCGGACGGTTCTATTCCTCCTGAGATAACCCGCCTGACCGGGATTACCGATTCGATGGTCGAGGGGCAGGCGATCGATCTCGACCTTCTAGATCAGCTCATTGCTCCAGCCGATCTCGTCATCGCGCACAACGCGCGCTTTGATCGCCCATTCTGTGAAGCGCTTTCCCCCGTCTTCAAAGACAAGCCCTGGGCATGCTCGGTATCGGAGATCGATTGGGGCGCACGAAGCTTCGAAGGCACGAAGCTTGGCTATCTGATCGGGCAGGCAGGCTACTTCCATGATGGGCATCGTGCCGTCGATGACTGTTTTGCCTTGCTCGCCGTTCTCGATACACGGGATGGCGAAGAGGAGCTTCCCTTTGCCGAGCTTTACCAGACCAGTCAGCGATCACGGGCACGGGTTTTTGCCGAACACAGCCCCTTCGAGATGAAGGATAACCTCAAGGCGAGAGGTTACCGCTGGTCGGACGGCAGTGATGGCCGCCCGAAGTCATGGTGGATCGAGGTAGACGAGGAAAACCTCGCCGACGAGCTCGATTATCTGAGGTCGGAGATCTACCGATGGCGCGAGGCAGATCCGCCGGTAAAGCGCCTCACCGCCTTCGACCGCTTTCGGGCATAAAACCGTCCGTCAGTTGCCGTTGGCGGACCGGATGAGCGTGATTTCTCGGGCTTCAGCGATCGCGCGGATATCCAGATAGTTCTCCACCTGAGGCTTGCTGGCCGTCAGGGGAATATGTCTCGTTTCAGTTATGGCAAGAACGGCGCATCCCGCAGCCTCTCCGGCCGAGATGCCGACATCAGCGTCCTCGAATACCAGGCAACGCGCCGGGTTTACTGACAGCAACTTCGTTGCTGCGAGATAGCAGTCCGGTGCGGGCTTCCCGACTGAAATGTCTTCCGCCGAAATCATCAGGTGCGGGCTCGGCAGGCCAGCCGCCGCAATCCGTCGAAGCGCCAGCGCTTTGGGAGCGGAGGTTACGACCGCCCAACGCTCAGCAGGAAGCTGCGAAAGAAACTCCCGCGCGCCCGGAATGGGAATGACGCCATCCACGTCGTCGATCTCCATGGCCGTTATCGCCGCCCCTTCGGCATCCGGATCGACGCCCGGGAGATTGAGGTCCCGGACCGTGTCGTTTGCTCTGCGGCCATGATAGTTCGGCGTCGGGATGCCGAGCTTACGTGCCCAGTTGCCCCAGACGCGCTCCGATGGAGCGGCCGAATTCAGGATGGTGCCGTCCATATCGAACAGAAACGCTTCGAACGACGTCGCAAAAAGCCCGTCCATTTGTCCTCGCATGATTTGGTTTGCGCTTCGTTTGGCATTGTCCTGCGGCTTATGCAACCGCACTGCCTGAAGCGATGGAAGCGTCTGCCGCCCCCGGGGAAATTAAGTTGATCACGGTCACGCACTCACGAACAGAGGCGCAATCTGGATGACCTTGTTTGCCGAGCGACCGGTGTCGATGATCTCGAAGACTGCATCGAGCATGCCTTGCACATCCTGCCGCACCATCTCGATGTCGCCGCCGAGCAGCGCCGCGAAAGGATCCCAGTCGAAGCAGCCGATGACGGGCGTGCGATTGTCGTAGTGATGGGACGTCTTGATCCAGCGCATGACGCCTTCCAGCGAGATGGTGGAATTGACGAACATTCCGCGTGGCAGCTCTCCCTCCGAGGCGGCGAGGGCGGCGAGTGAACTCTCGGCTTTTTCAGGGGCATAGCCGCAGGCGAGGATGTGGCGCTCGTCGACCGCGATTCCGAGATCTTCGTGAGCTGCGCGAAATCCGCGTACACGCTCCAGCGTGTTGTGATCGCTCCCGCGACCACCGACGAAAAGCAGTGGCGAGGTTGAACCAAACTTGCGCTGGTAGCTCAACAGCACGCGCCGCGTCAGTTCGCGGGCGCCACCAAAATTATCGGATATGACGGAAACGGCCTTGGCGCCCGGCAGGTCGAGATTGAGGCTGTGTGCGCCCGCAGCGTTGCAGATGTCGGTGATGCGATCGGGATCGGTGGCGCCGGTCGAGATCAGCCATTCCACCTGATAGGAGAGCATGGTTCTCGCTGCCTCGACTTCCAGTTCCGGATCGCGGCGTGTGCAGGTAATGATTGGAAATAGGCCGCGCGAACGTGCCATGTTCTCGAACGTCTCGACGATCGAGCCAAAATAGCGGTTGTCGTACTTCGGCACGATCATCCCGATGATCTTCGATCTGTCGCGCCGCAGCAGGCTGGCCTGCATGTTCAGCGCATAGCCCTGTTCTTCCGCAATTTTCGTGATCTTGTCGGCCAACTGGACGCTGATACGGCGCTTCTTCCAGTTGCCGTTCAGAACTGCGCTGACGGCGCTGGCGGATGTGCCGGCCAACTCCGCCAGATCGTAGATCGTCGTCTTTTTGGTCTGCCTGTCCTGATTCACGAATTTCTCCTTATTGCGCCAGCTTGACATCAATCGAGAGAAGTGACAATTGTTGCTTCATCGATTGAGCAATGTTGCGCAATCGATGAAGTTGGTTGACCGTGGAGGGTCGACCGGGGAGGCATCCAGGTGCAGGCCGCGAATCGACCATGCTGCTTACTAGGCATCGGAAGAGGTCTGTGTGCGTATCGTCTACGAAAGACGAGCGCGGACTTGGGCATAAACCGGAGAGCATCTCTCAGCACGGGTTTGCGCTCACTAAGGAGGAGACAATGAAAATTCATTCCATGCTTTTGCTCTCGGCTGCCGCAGCGGCCGTGTTTGCCGGATCGGCCCTTGCCGACGACGCAGCAACGGTCGCGTTCCTGATGCCTGACCAGGCCTCGACGCGCTACGAACAGCACGATTATCCGGGCTTCAAGGCCGAGATGGCGAAGCTGTGCGCCGGCTGCACCGTGATCTATCAGAACGCCAATGCCGATGCCGCCCTTCAGCAGCAGCAGTTCAACTCGGTCATCGCGCAGGGCGCCAAGGTAATCGTGCTCGATCCGGTCGACTCTGCTGCCGCCGCTGGTCTGGTAGAGATTGCCCATTCGCAGGACGTGAAGGTCATCGCCTATGACCGCCCAATCCCTGACAAGGCGGCTGATTACTACGTCTCCTTCGACAACGAGGGTATCGGCTATGCCATTGCCAAGTCGCTCGTCGACCACCTGAAGGCGAACGGCGTTGCCGAAGGTGCCGGCGTTCTCGAGGTCAATGGTTCGCCGACCGATGCCGCCGCTGGGCTGATCCGCGACGGAATCCATCGTGGGCTGAAGGATTCGGGCTACAAGACGCTTGCCGAATTCGACACGCCGGAATGGGCGCCGCCGAAAGCACAGGAATGGGCTGCCGGCCAGATCACGCGATTTGGCGCCGATATCAAGGGCGTCGTTGCGGCAAACGATGGCACGGGCGGTGGCGTGATCGCTGCGTTCAAGGCCGCTGGCGTGAAGCCGGTACCCCCGGTAACCGGCAACGATGCGACGATTGCAGCACTTCAGCTGGTGATCTCCGGCGACCAGTACAACACGATTTCGAAGCCTTCTGAAATCGTTGCTGCGGCGGCCGCCAAGGTTGCCGTGCAGCTGGCCAAGGGCGAAACGCCCGCGCCGAAGACCACGCTCTACAACACGCCCTCGGAGCTGTTTGTCCCTGCTGTCGTGACGGCTGAGAACATCAAGGCTGAAATCTTCGACAAGAAGATCCAGACGCCTGAGGAAATCTGCACCGGCGAATACGCGGACGGTTGCAAGAAACTCGGCATTACCAAGTAATACCTCCCGACGTACTGGGCCGGAAATCTCCGGCCCAGTACACCATCCCTGCTCAGAAGAGTGCAAAGCCATGGTAAGAGAACAAAGTTCACTTCCGGAGAAGGGTAGCCCGATCCTCCGGTTGCGGCATGTTTCGAAGAATTTCGGCGCCGTCTCCGCGCTCACCGATATCGAGCTCGACGTTCACGCTGGTGAAGTCGTTGCTCTCGTGGGCGACAACGGAGCTGGGAAATCCACGCTCGTGAAGGTTCTCGCTGGTGTCCATCAGCCAAGCTCCGGATCAATCGAATTCTGCGGGCGAGAAGTTTCGCTCGACAACCCGAGCCGCGCGCTTGAGCTCGGCATTGCGACGGTGTTTCAGGATCTGGCGCTTTGCGAGAACCTTGACGTTGTCGCCAATCTATTTCTCGGTCATGAGATGTCGCCATGGAACCTCGACGAGGTCGCCATGGAGGTGCGGGCATGGACCCTGCTGAGAGAGCTCGCAGCGCGTATTCCCTCCGTGCGCGAGCCCATCGCCTCGCTTTCGGGTGGCCAGCGCCAGACGGTCGCGATTGCCCGCTCGCTGCTTCTTGATCCCAAGATCATCATGCTCGACGAGCCGACCGCGGCCCTCGGCGTGGCCCAGACGGCAGAGGTCCTCAACCTCATCGAGCGCGTACGCGAACGCGGTCTCGGCGTCATCATCATCAGTCACAACATGGAGGACGTGCGCGCCGTTGCCGACCGTATCGTCGTCCTGCGACTGGGACGCAATAACGGCGTGTTCAGCCCCGACGCGTCGAACCAGGAACTTGTGGCGTCCATCACCGGCGCGACGGAGAATTCGGTTTCCCGCCGTCTTGACCGCAAGTCGAACCAGAACAACGAGATAGGCGGGAGCCCCGCATGAGCCAGAAGATGTCAAAGGATTTGGTAGGCCAAGCCAAGGCTGGCCAGGCGCTCGACCGAAGCGATGAACGCGTCAAGCACAATGACAGCATAGGCGGCGTGGTCAGCGCCTTCGTGGATCGCGTCCGTGCCGGCGATCTCGGCATGCTGCCGGTTGCGGTCGGGCTGGTCGTGATTTCGACCGTCTTCAGCATTCTGAACCCGGTCTTTCTCGCTCCGAACAATCTCGTCAACCTGCTGTTCGACTGCGCGACGGTCGGTATCATATCGCTGGGGATCGTGTGCGTTCTGCTTTTGGGCGAGATCGATCTTTCGGTGGGCTCGATGAGCGGCTTGGCATCGGCCATGATCGGGGTGCTCTGGGTGAACTCCGGTTTGCCGATTGCGGTCGCGATCATCGCCGCCCTGGCAACCGGTGCGGTCGTTGGCGCGCTCTACGCGGCCCTTTACAATCGTCTCGGCATGCCGAGCTTCGTTGCAACGCTGGCCGGTCTCCTGGCTTTGCTCGGCCTGCAGCTTTACATCCTCGGTCCGACCGGCAGTATCAATCTGCCCTACGCGTCGCCGCTTGTGCGTTTCGGCCAGATCATGGTCATGCCTGATTGGATGTCCTACGTGTTCGCGCTGCTGCCTGGCCTGCTGATGGTCACCGTCGGTGCCGTCGTTGCGCGCCGGCGCAAGGCAGTCAACCTGTCCTCGCAGCCGCTCGGCCTTCTCACTGCGAAAGCAGCAGCCCTCACCCTCGCGCTTGAATTTGCCGCCTACTACCTCAATCTCGGCCGCGGCGTGCCATGGATGTTTGGCCTCTTTGTCGCGCTGGCCGTTGTTCTTAACTACGCACTGACCAGGACGAAGTGGGGTCGCTCCATGTTCGCGGTCGGCGGAAACCGGGAAGCGGCTCGCCGTTCCGGCATCAATGTCCGCCGGATCTACATGAGCGCTTTCGTCCTCTGCTCCACGCTGGCGACGCTCGGCGGCATTCTTTCGGCCTCGCGGCTAGCCTCGTCCAGCCAGCAGGCTGGCACTGGTGACGTAAACCTCAACGCCATCGCCGCAGCCGTCATCGGCGGAACCAGCCTCTTCGGCGGCCGGGGAAGTGCCTATTCCGCTCTGCTCGGCATCATCGTTATCCAGGCTATTTCCAACGGCCTGACGCTCTTAAATCTCAGCTCGTCCCTGCGCTACATGATCACCGGTGCTGTTCTTGCGATCGCCGTTATCGTCGACTCGTTGGCCCGCCGCTCTCGCGTCAGCCACGGCCGCGCCTGAAAAACCAATTGGAGAATTACCCATGGCAGACATCATGAAGGGCAAGGTTGCCGCCATAACCGGCGCGGCATCGGGTATCGGTCTGGAGTGCGCCCGCACTCTGATCGCCGAGGGTGCGACCGTTGTTCTGATCGATCGTGCAAGAGACAAGCTCGAGGCGCTTTGCAAGGATCTCGGCGAACGCGCCAAGCCGCTGGTCGTCGATTTGCTCAACGGTTCGGAGGTCTCCAGCATGTTGCCGTCGATACTGGAGCTGGCGGGTCGCCTCGACATCTTCCACGCGAATGCGGGTGCCTATATCGGCGGTGCCGTGGCGGAAGGTGATCCGGATGCCTGGGATCGGATGCTGAACCTCAACATCAACGCTGCGTTCCGCTCCGTTCATGCGGTTCTCCCGCATATGATCGCGCAGAAGACCGGCGATATCCTTTTCACGAGCTCGATCGCCGGTGTTGTGCCGGTTGTGTGGGAGCCGATCTATACGGCGTCGAAGTTCGCGGTGCAGGCATTCGTGCATTCCACCCGTCGTCAGGTCGCTCAGCACGGTGTACGCGTCGGCGCGGTTCTCCCTGGACCGGTCGTGACGGCGCTGCTCGACGATTGGCCGAAAGCCAAGATGGAAGAGGCACTTGCCAACGGTAGCCTGATGCAGCCAAAGGAAGTCGCGGAAGCGGTTCTGTTCATGTTGTCGCGCCCGCGCAACGTCACGATCCGCGATCTCGTGATCCTTCCAAACAGCGTCGATCTCTGATCGGCGCTTAGGCTCACAGCACCTCTGAAGACCGGAATCTATAAGGCCACGATCATGACCAACGCTCAAAACACGGCGGCGGCTGCCGCGCCACGCTATGTCATCGGTGTCGATGTCGGAACCGGCAGTGCGCGGGCCGGTTTGTTTGATCTGGGCGGCAATATGCTTGCGGCCGCCAAACAGGACATCGACCTGTTCCGCGAGGCCGGCGCCATCGTCGAGCAATCGAGCGCGCAGATCTGGGATGCCGTGTGCGCGACCGTGCGAAGCGTGGTCGAGACGGCAGCGGTCGATCCCGCCGACATTATTGGATTGGGGTTCGACGCGACGTGCTCGCTTGTCGTGATGGGCGAGGGAGGACGTCCGCTTCCCGTCGGACCGTCCGACGAACCCAGCCGCGACATTATTGTCTGGATGGATCATCGTGCCGTCGCTCAGGCGGAACGGATAAACGAGCTGGGTCATGATGTGCTCCGCTATGTCGGCGGGCGGATCTCGCCGGAGATGGAGACGCCGAAGCTCCTCTGGCTCAAGGAGAACAGACGCCATGTCTTCGATGCGGCGTGGCAGTTCTTCGACCTTGCGGACTTCCTGACGTGGCGGGCAACGGGTGACCTCAGTCGCTCCACGTGCACCGTTACTTGCAAATGGACCTATGTTGCCCACGAGCGGCGATGGGAGCCGAGCTACTTCGCCAAGATCGGTCTTGAGGAGCTAGCCGATGAAGGCTTCGCCCGGATCGGCACTGATATCGTCGACCCCGGTACGCCGTTGGGCAGCGGGTTGACCGAGGCCGCAGCGCAGGCGATGGGCCTGAAAGCCGGAACTGCGGTGGCTGCCGGAATGATCGACGCCCACGCCGGCGGTGTCGGTACCGTCGGGATCGGTGGCAAGCCACAGGACAATCTCGCCTATGTTTTTGGAACATCGTCGTGCACGATGACTTCCACGGCCGAACCCGTCTTCGTGCCGGGAGTATGGGGACCATACTATTCGGCGATGGTGCCGGGCATGTGGCTGAACGAAGGTGGCCAGAGTGCGGCAGGTGCCGCGATCGACCAGTTGCTCTCCTTCCATCCTGCTGCAGCGGACGCGGCAGCCAAGGCAAGCCAACTGAAAATTCCTCTGCCGGTCCTGATTGCCGATGCGGCCATGTCGGGTTCGGATAGCGCGTCGGCTGTCGTGCGGCTCGCGACCGGCCTCCATGTCGTCCCGGAATTTCTCGGCAATCGGGCGCCGTTTGCGGATCCGAACGCGCGCGCGGTCATCGCCGGGCTCGATATGGAGCGCGATTTCGACAGTCTGGTTGCGCTCTACATCGCAGGACTTTGCGGCATCGGCTACGGCCTACGGCAGATCATCGATACACAGGCCGCCAATGGCGCCGAGATCCAGCAGGTCGTCATCAGTGGTGGTGCTGGCCAGCATCATCTGGTGCGCCAGCTTCTGGCGGATGCATGCGGCAAGCCTGTTGTTGGCACGGCAAGCGAGGAACCGGTCCTTCTCGGATCGGCTATTCTCGGAGCTGTCGCAGCCGGTGCGTTTCAGCATATCCCCGCTGCAATGGAAAGTCTAAGCGCGGAGGCACAGAGATATGAGCCTGCCCCGGAAACCGCAGCACTTCACGCCGACCGCTACCAGGCCTTCAAAGATCTGCAACTAATGGCTCGTCGCATACGCGACATCTGATGGTTGTTGTTCTTCGTCGGATGTACGAAAGACAGAAATTATACTGCAGTATAGGCTTGAAGCCTCTCCCTTGGCGTGTATCTTGGTGCCAAGGGGGCATCTATGCTCGTAAACATCGAAAGACTTGATCGAGCTCTCGATACCGTGTTGGAAGCGGCAGTCGATACAAGCTTGTGGCCTAAGATTATCGAGGATGTAAGGCAGGCAACGTCGGCTTTCGGCGTCAACATTCTCCCGATGACGGGAATATTTCCGGGCGGCATGATTTCCACCGAGAGCCTCGGCCCGGCGCTTGAGGGCTATTTTGACGGTGGTTGGAACCACAACGAGTGGCGGGTGCGCGGGTTGCCGAGGCTTCGCCGAAGCGGATCCGTGCTTGAGCAGACATACTCGTCGCGCGACGATTTCGAGAACCGCGATTATTATCGCGCTCAGTCTAAATACGGAATCGGCCGAACCTGCATCGTGGATTTCGGCGTCGACGACAACATCCTGTGCTTCACCCTGCACCGCCGTCTCGACGAGGAACCGTTTGGCGAGGCCGAGGAGAAAGTCTTTCAGGCGATGCGTGAGCGTTTGACGGCTGCCAACCGCATAATGCAGGCATTGGAATGTTCACGGATCGACGGCATGGCCGACGCGTTTGAGATCGGCAGGATGCCCGCCATCTTCTTTGATCGGAAGGGAAAGGTCACTCGGGTTAACGCCGTTGCCCAACAGTTGCTCGGCTCTGATCTCCAGGTCAGCAACGGGCGGCTTGTGTGTCGATCGCCTGTTGAAACTGCTCGGCTTCAGCGGCGGATGGAGGCTGTGACATCTGCACTATGGCTGTCGCGGCCGTCGGATCCGATCGCGGTGACCCGACAGGACAAGCATCCGCTCGGCATCCGCGTACAGCGGCTCGGTTCCGGACTGGGAGATGTCTTTGCGGATACAGTTGGTGTTTGCCTGATCGAAGACTTCAATCAGGCCGGTGACCTCGATAAGCTTGCGCTGGTAAGCAATTTCAAACTGACGAACAGGCAGGCCGAAATCGCATTGCTTTTGACCAATGGTCGCTCGTTGCAGTCGATTGCTGAGGAGAAAGGCATCTCTTACGAGACCGCCAAGACGCATCTCCGTGCGATTTTTGACCGAACGGGAACCCGTCGGCAGAGCGAGCTTGTGGCGCTGCTGTCCCGTCGCCGCTTTTGAGGGATCTAACTGGGGAGGTGGGTCAGCCGTCATCGCCGGCCGGAATGACGATCCCGGAATACAGCACGGGAATGCCGCTGCGATCGCTGAAGCTGCGTCCGAAGCATACCACCGCAACATAAATCCCATTCTTCTGCTGGGCGCGATAGGACTCCTGAAGCGGCAACTGCGACAGGATCGTATCACGAATGACCTTCGCAAGCCGTGGTCGGTCGTCTGGATGAACGCGCTCCAGATAATCTTCTACCGGCAGCCCATGCGCTGTTTCCTTGGCGCTCAGCCCAAAGAGCGTTGCCAGGGCGGAATCGCCATAAACGAGGTTCTTGCTAAGATCCCAAGCGAATATCCCCGCCTCAACCGGAGAGATAGAAAGTATTTCCGCCATGAGTTTCGAGTGATCTGCAATGAAATCACTCCTCCCGATAGAAAAATTGTTCCGTTAATTTAGTAGTGCTCGTTTTAGAGACTTCAAGAGTATTGTTTTGGTGCTCGTTCGTTTCGGTGTTATTCACCGTCGGATTTCCCCAAATCGAGGACGGGCGGCAGAGTGGCGGCAGCCAGACCAACGTATCGGCTTACCGGTCCATGTCCCGTAACCGGAACTAAGACGCTTAGAAATATCAGAGTGGGGCCACTAAAGGGGCCGAGGCGGGCAAGCACGCCTCAGCTTGTCGAGCACTCGTACAGAAGGCTGTCCGACTCCCGGTCGACACCTGCGAGGCTGACTTCGTAGCCCCAGAGATGGCGGATATGCCTCAGCGTCTCGTCACGGCTTGCCTCGTCCAACAGAATTCCGTCGGACACGGTGTGCTTCAGCCGCAACTGGCGATCGCCGAGCAGATCGACATCGACGACCTGGATATCCGGCTGGCGACTGCCGACATCATAGCTGCGGGCAAGCGCTTTGCGTACGGCCGCATAGCCTCTCTCATCGTGGATCGACGAGACCTCGCAGTATTTGTCCGTCGCGACATCCGACAATAGAAACAGCCGGAACTTGCGAATGAGGTTGGGGCTCAAATACTGCAGCACAAACGACTCGTCACGATGGTTCGCCCAGGCGTCGAGAAGCGTTTCGCGTGAGTCGCCATTGCCGGCGAAGGATGGGAACCATTCCCTGTCTTCTGATGTCGGATTCATGCAAATCCGTTCGATGTCCTGCATCATCGCAAAGCCTAGCGCGTAGGGATTGATGCCCGGAAAGCGCGGATCGTCGAAGTCGGGTTGGAAAACCACATTGGAGTGGCTCTTCAGCAACTCCAGCATGTTGCCTTCGCTCAGCCTTCCCTGGTCGAACAGCCGGTTGATGATGGTGTAGTGCACGAACGTCGCGCAGCCTTCGTTCATCACCTTGGTTTGCCGCTGGGGATAGAAATATTGCGCGATGACGCGAACGATGCGCAGGATCTCGCGCTGCCATGGTTCGAGAATGAGACTGTGCTTCTCGATGAAGTAGAGGAGGTTCTCTTCCGGCAGGTTGAGAACCTTCTTTCGCTCGGAAGCGTTGCGCTCAGCCTCTTCGGCGTCCCGGCTTTCGGTGGAAAGCGGCAGTGTTCGCCAGAGATCGCTGTAGGTCTGTTCCTCGTATTCCAGACGCTCGCGCGCCCTTTCCCGGACCTTCTCCGAAGATAATCTCGGCGGACGCCGATATCGGAAAACACCGTGGTCCATCAAGGCATGAGCGGAATCAAGGATGGCTTCGACCGCATCCGTTCCATGTCGGTCTTCGCACTTGGCGATGTACTTCTTGGCGAAGTCCATATAGCCGAGGATCGCGCCGGCATCCGTCCATTGGCGGAATAGATAATTGTTCTTGAAGAAGTGGTTATGGCCGAAGGAGGCATGGGCGGTGACGAGAGCCTGCATCGCCATCGTATTCTCTTCCATGAGATAGGTGATGCAGGGATTGGAATTGATGACCAACTCATAAGCCAGCCCGCGTTGACCTTTCCGATAGAGGTTGTCCTCGAATATGAACCTCTTTCCGAAGGACCAGTGCTGGTACATCAGCGGCATGCCGACGGAGGAATAGGCGTCGAGCATCTGTTCGGATGAAATGATCTCCAGCTGGTTCGGATAGACGTCGAGCCCCATTTCATCGAGCGCAATCGTTTCGATCGCTTCATACGCGCGCGAAAGCGTGCTGAAATTCCAGTCCGATCCGGTGAACAGCAGGGATGAGGTCGCGCGTTTCGCCATATGCCGGTTCCCTAGCTGCGAGCACGTACGGCTGCTTGCCGTGTAAACAGCTTGCGAAACACCGGATAGATATTCGCGGGCCGGGCAATGCGCGCCATCTGGAAATTCGGAATTTCGCCGTCGACGGTGCGATATGCGCGCCAGAGCGAGGTCCCATTATCAGTCGATCCGAATATCTCCGTTTCGCGTTCGTCGATGATTTCGACATAGGCATAATATTGGCATAACCGCATGACCTCCTGGCGGAGCAGGGCCGCGCAACGGTCGGAGTCGCCGCTGGTGTTGTCTCCGTCCGAGGCCTGGGCGGCGTAGATGTTCCAGAGGTCAGCAGGGTAGCGTTCTTCGATGATCCGCAGCATCTCCTCGAGTGCCGTCGAAACGACCGTGCCGCCGCTCTGCTTACTGTAGAAGAACGTCTCTTCGTCGACCTCCCGCGCTTCGTCGGTGTGGCGAATGAAGACAATGTCTATCCGCTTGTAGCGCCGCTTGAGAAAGAGGTGGAGCAGGACGAAGAACCGCTTGGCAAGGTCCTTCTCTCGTTCACCCATCGATGCGGAAACATCCATGAGGCAAAACATGACGGCGTTGGCATTGGGCAGAGGTTGCCGCTCGAAGCGATTGAACCTGACATCAACGGGGTCGACATAGGAAATGCGCTTGCGACGCTTTTCGAGCAACGCCAGTTCGTCGCGAAGTGCCCTAAGGCGTTTGTTGGTCTGCGCTGACACAAGCTGCTCGCTCTCGAGCAGTGCTATTTCATCCGCAACGGCGCGAATCTGCTTTTCGCTCGGTCGCTGTAACGCGATGCGCCGGCCGAAGCTGTTGCGCATCGTTCGCCCGATATTGATGTTTGTCGGTGTTCCGGCCGTCGTGAAGCCAACTCGGTGAGGCTTGAAGGTTACGGTTTCCTTCAGGTTCAGCTTGATCATGTCGGGAAGTTCAAGATCCTCGAAAAACAAGTCGAGAACCTCTTCCCTGGACAGAATGAAGTGGAATTCGTCTTCGCTCTCTCCCCGACCGGCTCCCTTTCCGATTCCTCCGGCTCCAGCCTCTGGTTTGGTCAATCGATCGCCAGCGGAGTAGTCACGGTTGCCGGGCAGCACATGCTGGCGCTTTCCGCTTCCGAACGACGGGCGAAACGTCGGTTCGCCCGCGCCGCGCGTCGGAATCGGGACACCGTGCGCCGCGTCGACGTCCACTATCCTGTCAGACTTTACCTGATCCTTGATCGCACGCTTCAGTTCCTCACGCGCACGCTTTAGAAAACGCTGCCGGTTCCCGAGGCTCTTGTCCTTCGGATTGAGCCGGCGATCGATGAAATTTGGCATGTGCCAACCCCTCGCTTCGTCATCGTCAACCGGCCTTGTTTACTCGCATGTACCAGTCAACGAGTCGGCGTACCTGGCGTACGGTGTAACCGCGCTCCGTCATACGCTGGACGAACTCGGCATGCTGCTTCTCGGTTGTGCTGTCCTTCTTCGAGCCGAAGCTGATGACGGGCAGCAGGTCTTCGACCTGCCCGAACATGCGCTTCTCGATGACCTCGCGAAGCTTCTCGTAGCTCGTCCACGAGGGGTTGCGGCCATTGTTTCGGGCGCGTGCGCGCAGGGTGAACTTGACCACCTCGTTGCGGAAGTCCTTGGGATTGGCGATGCCCGCCGGCTTTTCGATCTGGGAGAGTTCGCTGTCGAGGATTTCACGGTTGAGGATCTGCCCGGTATCGGGATCCTTGAAATCCTGATCCTCCAGCCAGGCATCCGCGTAGGCGATATACCGATCGAACAGGTTCTGGCCGTACTCGCTGTAGGATTCCAGATAGGCCTTCTGAATTTCATGGCCGATGAATTCCGCGTAGCGGGCGGCGATCTCGGTCTTGATGAAGTCCAGGTATGAGGCTTCCGTTTCCTTCGGGAACTGCTCTCGCTTGATCGCCTGTTCGAGAATGTACATCAGGTGCACGGGGTCGGCCGCGACCTCCTTCGTATCGTAGTTGAAGGTCTCGGAGAGCACCTTGAAGGCAAAGCGGGTGCTGATACCCGTCATGCCCTCGTCAACACCGGCCGCGTCTCGATACTCTTGCACCGACTTCGCCTTGGGGTCGGTATCCTTGAGGTTTTCGCCGTCATAAACCCGCATTTTAGTATTCAGCGGCGAGTTCTCGTGCCGTGCCAGCCGGGTCGAAACAGTGAATCGGCTGAGGTTTTCAAGGACCTCCGGCGCACACGGGCTCTTGGAAAGCTCGCTTTCACGCAGCAGCTTTTCGTAGATGAGGCGTTCTTCCGTCACCCGAAGGCAATAGGGAACTTTCACCACGAGAATGCGGTCAAGGAAAGCTTCGTTATTGCGGTTGTTCTTGAATTGCTGCCACTCAGATTCGTTCGAGTGAGCGACAACGATACCCTGGTAAGGGAAGGCGCCGAAATTCTCGGTGCCGTTGTAGCTGCCTTCCTGCGTGGCCGTCAGCAGCGGATGCAGCACCTTGATCGGCGCCTTGAACATTTCAACGAATTCCAGCAGGCCTTGGGTCGTCCGGTTCAGGCCACCGCTGTAGGAATAAGCGTCGGGGTCGGCCTGGCTGTAGTTTTCGAGCTGCCTGATATCCACCTTGCCGACGAGCGCAGATATGTCCTGATTGTTTTCATCGCCAGGTTCCGTCTTGGCGATGGCAACCTGTCGCAGGCGCGAGGGCATAAGCTTGACGACGCTGAAACGGGAGATGTCACCGTCCAGCTCATCGAGCCGTTTTGTCGCCCAAGGGGAGATCAGCCCTGTCAATCGCCGCCGCGCGATGCCGTATTTGTCCTCGAGCAAATCAGCCATGCGATCGGGTTGGAAAAGACCGAGAGGCGACTCGAAGATCGGGCTGATTTGCCCGTCGATTGCGAGGGTGTAGATCGGCGAGTGCTCCATCAGCCTCTTCAGCCGCTCCGCTAGCGACGACTTGCCACCGCCGACCGGTCCAAGCAGATAGAGGATCTGTTTCCGCTCCTCCAAGCCTTGCGCCGCATAGCGGAAATAGCCGACGATGCGCTCAATCGTGTCCTCCATTCCGTAGAAATCGGCAAAGGAGGGATAAACTTTCACGGTTCTGTTAGAGAAGATGCGTCCCAAGCGCTCATCGGCGCTGGTATCGACCAGTCTGGGCTCACCGATCGCCTCAACCATGCGTTCTTGGGCCGTAGCGTACATTCGCTTGTCGTCACGGCAAGCAAGAAGATATTCCTGAAGGCTGAATTGTTCCTGAGCGGCGCTCGTATAGATCTCTGAGAAAAGATCGAACACGTCGCTTTCGCTTTTTGGCATAATATGCTCTCCCGCGGCCGGTTGGGTTAGACGGGATCGCTGCATGTCGGCTCGCGTAATATAAACGCGTCAGACTCGCTATTGTTCCAAATGCTTACACGAAATCCGGGACAGTCTGATGCCGATAGCCGCGACCTTCGTCAGGCACCCATTATGCAGCGCGTCGCGAAGATCGCCAAGGGCGCAAAAGGCTTTCCACGCATTTAATTGGTTGTTGGCTAATTTAGGTATGCAAAATTCGCAAGGTTAATCCCATATACAACTAAGCTTGGTCGTCGGAGGGTTTTCCGCTGCGGCTCTCCAGGCGATATCGGCTTGCCGGGTAGATAAGCCGAGCGGTCGACACCACGTGCTGGCCCGACCATGTTCTGCGCCGGATTGACAGGCAGGGTTCGCTTCTCAAAATCGTCAGCAGTTTACACTCCCACGCTTGCGGCATAACGGCTTCTACGACGTGCTCGGAGCCGCTGAGAGGTGCGGTTGACGTTAGATAGGCGTTCGGCGTCAGGGAGGAGAAGTCCTGCGCGAGGTAGTCGGGTGCGGCCGCCGGATTGACGAAGCGGTCCTCGATCTGCACCGGGACGCCGTTCTCGCTGTGCACGACAAGAGAATGGAAAACGGGCGCCGCGATTTCGAGATCAAGTGCATCGGCGACCTCCGGGGAGGCCGTTTCAGATGCCAATACGATCACGGATGCATCGTGAACATGGCCGCGTTCGGCAATCTCGTCGGCTATATTGCGGACCTCGAAGAGCGCCGAATAGCCTTTGCGCTCCGCAACGAAGGACCCAACGCCTTGAATTCTGACCAGCTCACCTTCGTTGGCGAGTTCCCGAAGGGCGCGATTGGCGGTCATCTTGCTGACGCCGAGTTCGCTAACCAGTTCATTTTCCGAAGGAACTCGAAACTTCGGAGGCCATTCACCGCTATGGATCCGATCAAGAATCATTTGCTTGACGCCAGCATAAAGTGGTGAGGTGTCGTGCTGCACCAGCTCTTGCTTCATCTTGCCTGAATGCTTCATCGCCTGTTCCTTTTGCAGCCGAAGAATCTAACCGACCACGACTTTCCTCTTGCATATCATAAAATATCTCATATGGTACCATATACAACCTCGAGATCAACGCATTTCGCATTGGGATCGAGCAAGCCGACAGAAGATCGGTCGCAAGAACAATAAGATGTGCCCCCAGGCCAGTTTTACCTCAGAGGAGAGGCTACGATGAAATCCCATATGCTGTTTGTTTATGCTGCTTTGGCGCTCTCGACCGTTGCGGCGCCCGTCGCTGCCAAGGATTGGAAGAGCGCGACCATCACCCTTGAAGGTGCCTATGCGCCTTGGAACATGACCAATGCCGACGGCACGCTCGGCGGATTTGAACCGGAACTTGCCAAGGTTCTTTGCGAGCGCGCCGAGATCGAATGCAAGCTCGTCGCATCTGATTGGGACGGGATGATCCCGGCGCTGAATGCCGGTAAATTTGACGTGATCATGGATGCCCTTTCGATCACTGAGGATCGCAAGAAGGTCATCGGCTTCACGATCCCCTACGCCGCGACGCCTGCCGCCTTCGCGACCGCCAAGGATAGCCCGCTTGCCAACGCTGCCGGCACCGGCGCAACGATCAAGATGACGCCCGGCCAGACCGGCGTTAAGGAAGTCGATGCACTGAAGGAAGCTTTCAAGGGTAAGACGATCGGCATCCAGGCCGCGACTGTCTACGCCAAGTTCGTCTACGACAATTTCGGCGATATCGCTGAGATCCGTGAATACAAGACCGGCGCCGACCGCGATCTCGACCTGCAGAACGGCCGTATCGATCTTGGCTTCGACGATGCCGTCTATTTCGCCAACGCATTCCAGTCGGCCAACGACACGCTGGCCTTTACTGGCCCGGAAATCGTCGGCTCCATCTGGGGCGAGGGTGAAGGCCTCGGTGTCCGTCAGGCCGACACCGACCTTCGCGACAAGCTCAACGAGGCGATCAAGTCCGCACTCGCTGATGGTACTGTGAAGACCCTGTCGATGAAGTGGTTCAAGGTCGACGTCAGCCCGCAAAACTGATTTCCGGCGGAGGCCGGATATCCCGGTCTCCGGCTCCAATGCCGGAGACCGCATGCTATTCTGACACTGCCGAGACAGCGGCAGGCGCGGGGAACATGACATGGCAACACTGGAACTGATTGGATTCGGCTCGAACGGATGGGGCGCGCTACTTCTGCTCGCCGCACTGATGACGCTTTGCGTGACCGCGACCGCGCTTGCGATCGGTGCCGTGCTTGGCGCGATAATCTCTGCCGCCAAGCTCTCCGGCAAGACATGGCTCGTCGCGCTCGGCAACGTCTACACAACCGTCTTTCGCGGTGTGCCGGAACTGCTGATCATCTACCTGATCTATTTCGGAGGTTCGTCGGCGGTAACCTCGATCGGCAAGGCGATGGGCTACGAAGGCTTCCTCGGGATGCCTTCGTTTCTCGCCGGCGCGCTGGCCGTCGGGATCATTTCCGGCGCCTACCAGGCTGAAGTCTTCCGTGGAGCCTACCTTGCCATTTCCAAGGGTGAGCTCGAGGCGGCATCGGCGATCGGCATGCATCGCGGCCTTCGGTTTCGCCGGATCATCATCCCGCAGGTGCTACGTTTCGCCATCCCCGGTCTCGGTAATGTCTGGCAGCTCAGCCTGAAAGACTCCGCACTGATTTCGGTGACAGGCCTGGCGGAGCTGATGCGCACCAGTCAGGTGGCTGCCGGCTCGACCCGACAATATTTCCTGTTCTTCATCGTCGGCGGCATCCTTTATCTGATCCTCACCAGCCTCTCCGACCGGGTGTTCAACGGCGCCGAGCGGCGCGCCAACCGCAGCATGCCGACAGCGGCCATGGGAAAGGCGTGAGGTAGGACGATGGATTTCGCTTTTCTCGCTCAAACGATGGGCACCCTGCTGAAGGCCGTTCCGATGACCTTGGCGCTGTTTTCGCTATCGGTCTTCTTCGGCGGCCTACTGGCGCTTCTGATTGTCTGGATGCGCGTCGGCGGCAACCCCGTCCTGTCGGCAATCGCCAAGGGGTACATCTTCATCTTCCGCGGCTCGCCGCTGCTGATCCAGATGTTCCTTGTCTTCTACGGTCTCGGTCAGTTCGGCTTCATCCGCTACTCTTTCCTGTGGCCGTTCCTGCGCGAGCCATTCGTTTGCGCGGTATTGTCGCTGGCGCTCTGCACGGCGGGTTATTCGGCAGAGATTTTCCGTGGTGGCATTCGCGCCGTCTCGCCGCGCGAGATCGAGGCTGCCCGTTCGATCGGCATGTCCGGCGCGTTGCTCGTCCGCCGTATTCTGGCGCCGATCGCCTTCAGGCACGCGCTGCCTGCCTATTCCACCGAGATCGTCCTGATGATGAAATCGACGGCGCTGGCAAGTCTGGTGACCGTATGGGAAGTGACCGGTGTGGCGCAGCGGCTGATCTCGCAGACATACCGCACCATGGAAGTGTTTCTCTGCGCGGCCATCATCTACCTTGTTCTCAACTTCATCATTCTGCAGGTGATGTCCCTGCTCGAATACTCGCTCTCACGGCACCGCCGCGCGATTCCGCCGGCGCTGAAGGCCTGAGAACCGAACAGACACGATTGGAGCTTTCATGCCAGGCGTTACACGACTTTCCGTCCGCAACATCCGCAAGAGCTTCGGCACGCATGAGGTCCTTCGCGGCATCTCGCTCGATGCGCAGGATGGCGACGTCATTTCCCTGCTTGGAGCCTCGGGCTCGGGGAAATCCACCTTCCTGCGTTGCATCAACCTGCTCGAGACGGCGACCGATGGCGAAATCTGGGTGGATGGAGAGCAGATCCGGATGATCCACAAGGGCGGCACGAGCCGTCCGGCGAGCCAGAAGCAGGTCGATCACATCCGCTCCGAACTCGGCATGGTCTTCCAGTCCTTCAATCTCTGGTCCCATATGACGATCCTGCAGAATGTCATCGAGGGGCCGGTCCATGTCCTGAAGCGTCCGCGTGCCGAGTGCATCGCGGAGGCCGAGGCACTTCTGGAAAAGGTTGGCATCGCTGCCAAGCGACACGCCTATCCGGCACATCTGTCCGGTGGCCAACAGCAGCGCGCCGCGATCGCCCGCGCGCTCGCCATGAAACCGAAGGTCATGCTGTTTGACGAACCGACTTCCGCGCTCGACCCGGAACTGGTCGGCGAGGTGCTGCGCGTCATGCGCGCGCTTGCGGAGGAGGGGATGACCATGCTGGTCGTAACCCACGAGATGAGCTTCGCACGCAACGTTTCCAACCGGGTTGTCTTCATGAAGGAAGGCCTTGTCGAAAGCACCGGTTCGCCGGACGAGATGTTCGGTGGCGGCGCCTCGCCTGCATTCCGCCAATTTATCGGTCACTTCGGAAACGGACAATGACAGTCACTATCGATGCGCGGATCGGCTGGCGCGACGTGGCGAGCGTGGCCGCCGGGGAGATGCTTGCGCTCTCTGACGGAGCTTGGGCGCGCGTGGACAATGCAGGCCGGATCGTCGAGCGGATCGTCGAAACCGGCGTGCGCGCCTATGGCATCAATACCGGCGTCGGCGCGTTGTCGGATACGGTCGTCGATCGCCCCTCGCAGAGCCGGCTTTCGCGAAACATCATCCTCAGCCATGCCTGCGGCGTCGGCGAATTGTTGGCGGCGCGCGAGGTTCGCGCGATCATCGCCGCGCAGATCGCAAATTTCGCGCATGGTCATTCCGGCGTCCGTGCCGATATCATCCGTCATCTGGCAGGGTTTCTGGAGCGGGACTGCGTACCGGATGTCCCGTCGAAAGGTTCCGCCGGTTATCTGACCCACAATGCCCATACGGCACTCGTGCTGATCGGCGAGGGAAGCGCATCCGTGGCGGGCAAGCGTATGCCGGGCCGCGAGGCACTGGCTGCGATCGGCCTTTCCCCGCTCGTTCTCGGCGCAAAGGAAGGCTTGAGCCTTGTCAATGGCACCGCTTGTGCGACGGGCTTGGCAAGTGTCGCATTGGCGCGCGCCAGCCATTTGCTCGACTGGGCAGACGCAATCGCGGCCCTGACGTTGGAGGCTGCCGGTTGTCAAATGGCAGCCTTCGACGAAGCCGTCCTGGCGCTTCGCCCATCGCGGGGCATCGCCTACGTCGGTGCTTCCCTGAGGCGCCGCCTCGACGGCAGCGGCCTGATAGGAGCGGCTCTCGGAAAACGCACACAGGATGCGCTGAGCCTGCGTTCCGTGCCGCATGCTCATGGCGCGGCGCGTGACGTCTTTGAAAACGCATCCGACGTCGTCGATCGTGAACTTGCTTCGGTAACCGACAATCCGGCGGTTTCGGGCACGCCCGAAAATCCTGTCGTGTCGTCGGAGGCTCACGCGGTTGCGCCCGCTCTTGCGGTGGCCTCTGATAGCCTGGCGATCGCGCTTGCGCAGATCTCCGCCATGAGCGAACGCCGCATGGATCGGCTGGTCAATCCGCTGGTGAGCGGCCTGCCGCCGTTCCTTGCGAGCGATGCCGGCAGCAATTCGGGCTTCATGATCGCCCAATACACAGCTGCGGCTCTCAGCAACGAGAACCGCCGTCTGGCGGCGCCCGCTTCCACCGATGGCGGCCTGACCTCGGGCCTGCAGGAGGATTTCCTGGCCCACCCGACCGCAGCGGCAAACAAGCTTCTGTCTGTGGTCGACAACGCCGAGTATATCCTTGCGATCGAGTTGATGGCGGCGGCGCAGGCGCATGACTTCCTGGCGCCAACGGCTGCGCGCGCCCCAGGAACGGATGCCATCCACCGTGTCGTGCGCCAGGCTGTTGCGCACTACGCCGACGATCGGCCGCTTGCCGGCGACATGGAAGCGCTTCGTTCTCTGATCAGAGACGCGGCACCGCCCGCCCTGGGCTGAGGAGTTGAAATGACAGTTGAGTTCGACGTTGCCGTGATCGGCCTCGGCGCCATGGGAAGTGCAGCACTCTCTCACCTTTCGGCGCGTGGCGCCAAGGCGATCGGGATCGACGCCTATTTCCCGGCCCATACGCTTGGTTCCTCGCATGGAGACAGCCGTCTCATCCGGCTCGGCTATTTCGAGGATCCATCCTATGTGCCGCTCTTGAAGCGTGCCTATCGTAACTGGCGGGACCTGGAGGCTCGGCTTCGCTCGGATATCCTGACGATCACCGGTGTTCTCCAGATCGGCAGCGAGAACAGCAAGATCGTCGCCGGAACGCGTGCGTCCTGCGAGATGCACGGATTGGCGCACGAAGTGTTCGACAAAAGCGAGATGGCGCTTCGGTTTCCCGCCTTCCAGCTCGACGATTGCGAAATCGCCATCCTTGACCCCCAGGGCGGCTATCTGAAGCCCGAGGCTGCCGTGATGGGTTATCTCAAGCTGGCAGCGCAAGACGGCGCAGTCCTGCATTTTGGCGAACGGGTTACCGCCATCGAACCGAGCGACAGCGGCGTGACGATCCGGTCGGCCGTTGGTCAATACCGCGCCAAGAAGGTCGTCGTCGCCACCGGTTCCTGGATCGCCGAGCTCGTTCCGCACCTGAAGGAGCATGCCGTCCCGATCCGGCAGGTCGTCGCCTGGTATCAGCCACGCGACGGCTTTGCGACCGAACCAAGACGCATGCCATGCTTCCTCCGCGACGAGGGAACAGAAGGCTCCTACTTCGGCTTTCCGGCAATTGGCGTCGATGGCGTCAAGATCGGACGGCATGCCCACTTCCGCGAGCCGATCGATCCCAATCAACCCAATCCGCCTGTCAATGAAGCGGACACCGCGCTGCTCGACGGCTTCATCGCAAAGCGTGTGCCTGCCGCTGCCGGCCTGCGGGTCAATGCGATTACCTGCCGCTATACGATGTTGCCAAGCGAGGACTTCCTGCTCGACTTTGCACCCGGCAATCCGAACGTGGTCGTCGCTTCGCCGTGCTCCGGGCACGGCTTCAAGTTCACCAGTGTCGTCGGTGAAATTCTTGCCGATCTCGCGCTCGAGGGCGGAACGAGCCTGCCGATCGGAGCCTTCTCGTTCGATGCCATGACGCGCTTTCTGGCGCAACGCCAACAGTAGCCGGACTGGAAAGGGGCCGAGATCAGCCCCTTTCGCCACCAGGCATTCAGCTCTTCGAAATCCGCCAGCTCTTGACCTCGAAGGGCATCAATCCTTCGGCGGGTATATCCATCGCTTCCTCCAGGATGCTGACGGGACCCTCGTTGCGCCAGCCGGACGGCAGGTCGAGTGCGAGAGCGCCGCGGCGTCCAGCGGGTTCGTAGACACGCACAATCAGCCCATCCCCGTCCTCCGTCGGCTTGATCGTTGAAAGAGCAGCGTCGATGCCGCTCGTCTTCAGCGGCTGCCAGTTCCCGGTCGCGCGATCTGTCGCCGGGGCAACGAGAAGCGGCTGGTTCAGGTCCTCGGCTTCTTCGCGAACTCCCCCGTCATACCAGGCGCCCTCATGCGGCATCAGCGCGTAGGTGAACCTCTGAAAGCCTTCATCAGCGAGCGGGTCAGGATAGATCGGAGATCGCAGCAACGACAGGCCGAGAACATTGCCGCGAATGCTGTGGCCATACTTGGCGTCATTCAAAATTGCGACACCGAAGCCTGGCTCGGAAAGGTCGGCGAAACGGTGGGCCGGCGCCTCAAACATGGCCGCGTCCCACGACGTGTTGGAGTGCGTTGGCCTCTCGACGACGCCATAGGCGCATTCGCAGGTCGCGCGGGCGTTGCTGACGGCGACGTTGGTCAGCGTGCGCAGGAACGCGCGGCGGTCACGCCAATCGAGCTCGGTCTCTATATCGACGCGTCGGGCATTGGCGCCAAGCGACAGGATTTGCGTGATCCGCGAGTGCCGCCATGTTCTGACGATCCGGATCGCCACTCGGTGCGGTCCATCGTCTAGGACTTCGAGGCTGTCGAGTGCACTTATCTCTTCCCCGCGAGCAGCGTAGTCCTCCTCGACATCCCAGGCGTCCCAGTTGCGCGGCTTATCGGCGGGATAGACGAACAGACGATTGCCGCCATCCTGCAAAGCCTCACGACCAGTCGGCTTGTGAATGATGCTTGCGATCGAACCATCCTTCGCCAAGCTGACCTTCAGGATCGCGTTTTCGAGGTGCCTGCGACTGACCGAGAGGCCGGGCGTTGCCTGCAGCGTTTCTCGGGCGAGGACGGCAACACCAAGCGGCGGGATCATGACGTCAGATGAAACGATACTCCCTTCTGGCAGCGTCAGCCGGGCCGGGCGGGTGGACAGGGATGGATTGACGACGAGAAGGTTGTCGCCGGTGCCCTTCGGCAAGTGCGCGGCAATGCTTTCCATCGCTTCTGATTGGGCCGCCTGGCCGGTCGCGATCACCGCTTCGAGTTCCGTTTCCGCGTCGGCATAGACTTCTGCGATCGACGAGCCCGGAAGAATGTCATGGAACTCGTTCTTCAAGACGAAGCGCCATTCCGGCTCCATCGATCGCGGCTTGTTGGCGCCAAGCAGATGCGCGAGACCGAAAAGTGTCTCCGTCGTGATCAGCGTGCGTTCGGCCTTACGATGCAGGCGCTTGACGACGCTTTGACTGGTCAGCGTCGCGCGATGCAGTTCAAGATAGATCTCGCCCCGCCACGTCGCCAGGTTCTTCGCTGTGGCGCTCTGATGGGCGCCTTCGAAGAAGCCGTGGACATTCGTCCACCTTGCCTTGGGCAGTGCTGGAAATACGCGCAGCTGCTCTTCGCGGACGATCATCTCCGGCGTGACCCCACCGCCGCCGTCGCCGTAGCCGACCGCGAGAAGGGTGGTGTCGTGCTTGTCCTTATTCTTGAAATTCCGCCACGTCGGGACGAAGCAGTCGGCGCGTACAAAGCCGTTGTAGCCCTGCATTGGATTGTCGAACGTGTGGGTAAGGACCCGGCTTCCATCAAGCCCCTCCCACCAGAAGAGATCGGATGGGAATTTGTTTGTCTCCGACCAGTTGACCTTGATCGTGAAGAAGCTATCCATCCCTCCCTGCCTTAGCAGCTGCGGCAGGGCGCCGGAGAAGCCGAAGCAATCCGGCAGCCAGCAAACACGGTGGCGAGTGCCGAACGTCTTTTCAAAATAGCGCTGCCCATAGAGGATTTGCCGGGCAAGGCTCTCGCCGGTCGGCATGTTCGTGTCGGGCTCGACCCACATGCCGCCGAGCGTCTCCCATTGGCCCTCACGGCTTCTTTCGACGATCCGCTCAAGCAGCGCCGGATCGTCTTCGGCGATCTGCGCATAGTAGTGGGCGGTCGATTGGTTGAAGCGGAAGTCGGATGATTGCTCCATTAGCGACAGCGCGGTGTGGAACGTGCGGCGCATCTTGCGCCGTGTCTCGTTGTAGGGCCACAACCACGCCAGATCGATGTGTGCATGTCCTGTCAGTGCGATCTCGCCCTGCGGCGGGAAACGTTCCTGGAGTCCTCGAAGTTTTTCCAGCAAGACCTGATGGGCGGAAATCACACTCGCGCGCTCGGCTTGATTGAGTCCCTCGGGCGAAGCTTCCAACGGCGGAAGCTGCCAGACTTTCTGCAGCATCGGAGATGGCGCCATGCGCGCCACATAAGCAGCTGTGGCGGAGGGCCACTCCAGTCCCCTCATTGCGTCCTCGGCAATATCCAGAAGGTGTGGAACGACCTCATGCTGCTCCAGAATATGGACCGACTCGCAAATCTGCCGCAGCAACAGCCAGAGATCGTCGACGGCCGTGTCGAGCCAGATCAGCGCTGCATGCTCCAGTCTCGGTGCCCGAACCGGCTCGCCGAAAGGTAACCTGGCCACGCTTTCGGATGTGATCCTGACGTTGCTCGAAGGCAGCGCAAATTCACGGTGGTAGGGATCGAGACCAAGCCGCTTTTCATTGCCGGCCTCGTCGTTCAGCGTGATCAGGCTTTCACCGCCGAGATCCAGCGCCAGGCGCGCGTCTTTGAGTGGCCAATGATCTGGGACATTCGCACGCGCCGAAAAGTGAACCGTGCCAACGCTCTCGGGCCAGAGCGCGCCAATCTCGATCGGCTCACCGTTGAACGTCCAGCCATCGACTTGAACCACTTCTCGGATGCGCCAGTAGGCAAGCTCGGTCGTGCGGACATGAAGGCGTTCGAGGCGTTGGGCAAGCGTGAGCGTCATGAGAATTACCCTGCGATTTGAAACGAAGATTAAAAAGCGGCGGTCGCATCAGCGTGCCGGGTGAATGGATAGAGATCTGAAAATCTGTTGGTCGCCAGAATGGGCTTGCAGGCGATGGTTTCGGTGTTTCCGCACGCCATCGCATGCTCTCCGGCTGCTTTGTTCCGTGGACGTTCAACCCAACGATTGCGAACCCTATCGCCGGAAGTTGGGCAGACGCCATGGGAAAATGTTGGATACCGACCGCTGGCAGTTCTGCCTCCAATGCCTGCCGGTTTCATCGCCGCGATCGTGATCGATGACGCTGCCGCCTTACTCAGTTCGAATGAATTGTCAGCGGGGATCATCTGTAATTTAGTATGTATTAATATACTACAGGAGGGCGCCATGCGAATACTTCTCGCTATCGTGATGTGCTGCGTTGCATTCGATGTCTCTGCGTCGAGCCGTTACATTCATGTTCCCGGTTTTGCCTTCAAGACCGACCCGAGCTGTCATCGAACCAAGCCGGCCGATCGCTTTGATCCTGTCTGCGATGAACCGGTCCTGGGCTATAAGGATTTCTCACCGTTCTTTCTGGTTCCAAGCGCAAGCTAACCACGTTCGGTGGATGGCACAGGGTGGATAGATCCGCGCTCGATCAGCGGGCACTCAATCTTCACGCGCTGCGCACTTCGGTGCGCGGATATCCCGTCGTTCTGATCCAGCAAGGTGCCGACGGCCCAGCGAGCCATCTCGTCATGGGGGAGAAGCACCGTCGATAGAGGCGGAACCATGTAGGAGGCGAGATCCTCGTCGTCGAAACCGACGACGGAGATATCCTCGGGCACCCTCAGTCCCCGGCTCTTGATGGCGTCGTAGGCGCCGACGGCCATGCGGTCGTTGAAACAGAAGATCGCGGTCGGCGGGTCCGCCGAATCCAGAAGTCGCGTCGTCAACGCGCGGCCGCCGTCGACCGTCCATCCGCCAGTTAGGATCAGTTCCTCGTCGATCGGCACGTCCCAGGTGGTCAGGGCCTGGCGATATCCCTTTTCCCTGTCCTGTGCCGCTTCGATCCATTCTTCACCCTTCAGATGGGCGATCCGTCGATGGCCGGCGCGCAGAAGGGCATCGGTCGCGGCATGTCCGCCGGCGACGTCACCGGGAACAACTGACGGATGGCGGCGCTGCTTTTCATAGCAGTTCATGAGCACGGTCGGCATGTCGCTCAGACGATCGGGGGCGACGACCTGCCGGGTCGTCAGTGTCGTGTAGAGGATGCCGATCACGTTCATTTCGAACAGCAGATCCAGGGCGGCATTTTCGAGCTTCGGATCCGAGCGGGTGCAGAAGGTTGCCACAATGACGTCCTGAAGCGCGGCTTCATCACGCGCCCCCTCGATGAAGGGCATGGCAAACGGCGTCGACATGACCTCGTCGATCAGCAAGCCGATCACCGGCCTGCGGTGTTCCGGGACGTTGTGCCGCGGTCCCTTTCGATAACCGAGTTCCTCGGCGGCTTCCATGACGCGAGCGCGCGTGGCCTGCGATACACGAGGATTGCTGACGCCATTCATGACGAGCGAGACCGTTGCCTGGGAGACGCCCGCCCGCTGCGCAACGTCGATCATCGTGGCACGCTTCGTCACTGTTTAACCCCGCTCCCTCATTCGGTCCGCCAATTGGAACTGATTGCAAACTATAAGGAATTTGGGTTGCCCACAACGTCCCTGCAGCTTGCTGTCCACGGCGCAAAAAACCGGCTTGCCTTTTAGTTATAAGGCCGATAATGCTTACTAATAATATAACTAATAATTTTACATGCAAGGAGGGATCATGCCAACTCAGAATGCGGCTGCGGAGGCTAAGGGTCGGGAAACGATAGCGCTTGATGGCGTCTGGGATTTCCAGTTCGGCGACAGCGATGCGTGGCGCAAGAGCGCCGTCCCCGCGGTCTGGCAGGCAGAGTTTGCGGATCTGCGGACAGCGTTCGGCCGGGCACGTCATCGGCGAACATTTTCCCTGCCGCAGGAATGGGCAGGCAAAAGGGTCATGCTGCGTTTCGGCGCCGTGAACTATTTCGCCGAGGTGCTGGTCAACGGGCGAGCCGTTGGAACGCATGAAGGTGGCTATCTCCCGTTTTCCTTCATCATCCCGCACGATTTCCTTCGTCCGGAAAATGAGCTGGAAGTCGTCGTGACACTCCCAAGCGCCGATGCCAACCAGTATCCGCAGTTCCCCTTCTCCGAGATACCGCATGGCAAGCAGAGCTGGTACGGGCCGTTGGGCGGCATCTGGCAATCAGTTGTTCTCGAACAATGCGGCGAGTGCCATATCGAGCACGTAAAAGTCGACGCCGATCTGGCCTCGGGCGTGGTTGACTTTGATCTTGAATTGTCAGGCGATGGCGGCGGATACGAAGCGACGGTCGCGATCGTCGATCCTGATGGTGTCGAGGTCGCGCGGGTCTCGTCCTCGGGAGCGTCGCTGCGCGCAACGATCGCTAACATCAAAGCCTGGTCGCCAGACACGCCGGCGCTTTATCGCGCCGATCTCATTCTTTCCGCTGGCGGCACACCCATCGACAGAACCTCCGTCACTTTCGGCTTTCGCACGTTCGAGGCGCGTGACGGCAGGCTCTACCTCAACGGTGCGCCGTTCTACATGCGTGCGGCACTCGATCAGGACTATTATCCAGCGGGCATCTGCACGCCGCCTTCACTCGAATTCCTGGAAGATCAGGCGCGCAAGGCCAAGGCACTCGGCTTGAATACCTTGCGTATTCACATCAAGATTCCAGACCCCCGCTACTACGAGGTTGCGGACAGGCTCGGGCTGGTGATCTGGACGGAAATTCCGAATGTGCAGATCTTCACGGAGGCATCGGCTCGGCGCATGCGGGAGACGATGGCCGGGATTCTGCGCCGCGATGGTCACCATCCGTCGATTGTCGCGTGGACGATCATCAACGAGGACTGGGGCACACGCCTCGTCGAGAACGAGGATCACCGTCGTTGGCTCGCCGATACCTATGATTGGCTGAAGGCGCTCGATCCGACGCGCCTAGTGTCCGACAATTCCGCGTGCTTCCCGAACTTTCACGTGAAGTCGGATATGAACGACTATCACTACTATCGCTCCGTGCCGGAGCGTCTTGGCGAGTGGGACGAACTCACCAAGCAGTTCGCCGGCGGCGCGTCCTGGACCTACTCCAGCCTCGGGGATGCGCAATGGCGCGGCGATGAACCGCTCATCGTTTCCGAGTTCGGCGTCTGGGGTTTGCCTGATCCTTCCAAGCTGCTGCTCGATGATGGCAGCGAGCCGTTCTGGATGGAGACGGGCGCTACCTGGGGAGATGGTGTCGCTTATCCGCATGGCATCCAGACCCGGTTCAACACCCTACATCTCGATGGTGTGTTCAAAGACTTTGGTGCCTTCATCGAAGCGGTGCAGTGGTACCAGTTCGACAATCTCAAGTACCAGATCGAGGTGATGCGATCCTATCCGTCGATCGTCGGCTACGTGATCACGGAATTCACGGATGTTCATTGGGAGGCCAACGGTCTCCTCGACATGAACCGCAATCCGCGTGTGTTTCACGACGTGTTTCCGCAGGTCAACGCGGATCTCGTCATCATCGCAAGGCCGGCAGCCTGGGCGGTGTATGCGGGCGATGTCCTTGACGTCGATGTCAGCGTCGCCACCGGCGGCGGCGAAATTCCGGATGGGGCAATCCTGAAATGGAGCTATGCCGAGCGCGGCGAGCGTGCGTTGCCGGCTGCGGGGCCGAACGGCCTGTCGAAAGCCGGTACGCTGAAGTTGCCGATACCAGAGTCTGCCACAAACGAGCGGCTGCGGATTGTCTTCGAAGTGATCTCGAACGGCGTTTCCATTTCGACGAACTTCCTCGACATCTCGGTTTACGCGAAACGGCAGGCAACGCGCCTTCCGAGCGTGACGTCCAGGGACCCGGAACTGCTCGCCTTCGCGCAGGCAATCGGCTACCCGATCGCGCAGGCCGAGGCTGCCGATATCCATCTCGCTCATGCTCTTGATAGCGACGACATCGAGAAAATGCGCGAAGGCGCACGTTACCTTGTTATCGCCGACGGCTCGGTTGCCACCCATCGCAACCTTCGCACGGACGTTCCCGCAGGCGAGCGCCTTTATCGAGAAATGATCGTCAATGAGCGCAACATGCCTGTTGGCATCGATCAGCAATTGCCGGGCATTGGTCTGATCGAGCGCGAGGGAACCATGTGGCGGGGCGACTGGATTGCGAACTTCAGCTGGATCCGGCGCAAGGGCGCATTTGCATCCATACCCGGCGGTCCGCTCCTTGATCTCTCGTTCGAGAAGGTGGTTCCGCATCATGTGATGACCGGCTTCAGGACGTTCGAGTTCGCCGGACCCGTTCATGGCGGTGTCGTCATCGGCTGGCTTCACAAACCCGCGGTCACCATTGCCGAGCGGAGTGTCGGGCGCGGTTCGTTGCTGGCAACCACCTTCCGGCTGACGAGCAGCGCTCCGGGTTCGGATCCTGTGGCCGTTGCCCTGTTCGATGCAATGACCGCGACCATCGCTCAGCGTCGTTGAGGTGAAGCGTGGGGCGCGGAGGAGCGCCCCATCTCGACCGGGCGTTGGAAATATCGGAGGAAAAGTGTGGCGCTCATTGAACTGAAGAACATCACGAAAAGCTACGGCGCGGTAAAGGTCATCGATGACCTGACACTGACGATCGACTCCAATGAATTCATGGTGTTTCTCGGACCGTCGGGTTGCGGAAAATCCACTCTGCTGCGGATGATTGCCGGTCTCGAGGGGATCGATGGCGGAGAAATCCTCATCGACGGACGGCGCATCGACCCACTGCCGCCCGGCGAACGCGGGATCGCCATGGTCTTCCAGCACTACGCGCTCTACCCGCATATGAGCGTGCGCGACAACATGGCTTTCGGCCTGCGAAACATCGGCGTTCCCGAAGCCGACATCAAGGAACGGGTGACACGCGCAGCGCAGATGTTGGTCCTCGACAATCTCCTGGATCGCAAGCCAAGCCAGTTGTCCGGCGGTCAGCGTCAGCGCGTCGCCATCGGCCGGGCGATCGTCAAGGAGCCAAAGGCATTTCTCTTCGACGAACCGCTCTCCAATCTCGATGCTGCCCTTCGCGTTCGCACGCGGGTCGAGTTGGCGCAGCTTCATAATCGCATGCGGTCGACCATGGTCTTCGTGACACATGACCAGATCGAGGCCATGACCCTCGCGCACCGGATCGTGGTCATGAACAATCGGCGGATCGAGCAAGTCGGCACGCCGATGGAAATATACTCCAGGCCGGCAACGCGCTTTGTCGCGGAGTTCGTTGGCTCGCCGGCAATGAATTTTCTGCCCGTGACGACCGAAGGCAATCAGCTAAAGCTTGCCGACGGCACTGTCGTCGGTCCGAGCCCACGCATTGGAACGGCTTCCGGCGGAGCCCCGCTCACGCTTGGCATTCGGGCGGAAGCCGTCGCGCTTGGCGCTCCCGGCGTCGGCGGTTTGGATGCCGCAGTCGAGGTTGTCGAGCGCCTTGGAGACCGAACACTCGTTTATTCGAGGCTCAAGACCGGCGCGCTTATCGTTGCGGAAGCAAAGGGCGACAGCGCTCTCACCGCCGACACGACGGTATCTCTTGGCTTCGACAGAGCGGGAATGCACTTCTTCGACGCTGATGGCAAAGCCTGCCGGGAGATGTCGGATGCGTAGCGCGACTGCACATCAATCCGATCTGAAGAACGGCATTTTCGTCACACCGTTTCTACTGGTTTTCTCCTGCCTGCTTGTCATTCCGCTGCTTTGGGGTGCTTGGCTCAGCCTGACGAAGGCGGATCTGTTCGGGCCCGGCAAATTCGTCGGGCTGGCCAATTACTCGAGGCTGTTTGCCGACAAGGTTTTTCTCGGATCGATCGTCAATACCCTCTACTTCGTCTTGCTGACCGTACCGGCCTTCGCCGTTTGCGGTCTTGCGCTGGCGCTGGCACTGAACCGCCAGACGCGGTTTGCGACCGTCATGCGCGCCATATTCTTCGCCTCGTCGGTGCTGTCGGTTACGGTTGTCACGCTGATCTGGCGCATCGTCTTCATCCCCGACATCGGCTTGCTGTCCAATATTTTCGGCTGGCTCGGATTGCCGCAGGTTGCGTTCTTGAGCAGCCCGAAGCTGGCAATGCCGGCGATCGCCATCGCAACGCTCTGGTGGGGCATTGGCCTGCCGATGATGCTGTTTCTGGCGGCGCTGCAGCAGATACCCGGCGAGATCTATGAGGCTGCGGCGCTCGACAATGCGAAACGCTGGAAAACGCTGTGGCACATCACCCTGCCGGCCATACGTCGGACGTTCGTGCTCGTCCTGATCGTTCAATGCGTGCTGCAATTCCAGCTGTTCGGTCAGGCCCAGCTGATGACGCAGGGTGGCCCGAACAACGCCTCACGACCAGTGGTTCTCTATGTCTACGAGGTCGCGTTCCGTCGCTTTGACGTCGGCATGGGTGCCGCGACATCGCAGGTCCTCTTCGCGCTCATCTTGATGGCGGCTCTGGTCCAGTACGTCGTCGCACGCCGCAAGGAGGAGAGCCGATGACCGGTGCGAACATTGGAATGGTCAGGCCGCGGATAGGCGATGTCCTGATCGTGCTGCTTGTCGTGCTTGCCGCTCTGATCATGATCCTGCCGATTGCCTGGGTGATCGCGCTGTCCTTCAAGCTCAATCAGGAGCTCAAGCTTGATACAAACGCCGTTTTTCACGCGCCGTATACGCTGAAGAACTACCTCGACGTCCTCGGCGGGTCGAACGTCTTCCGCTGGTTCCTGAACAGCGTGATCGTATCGTTTGGAATGACGGTCGGTGTCCTGATCCTGTCGTCGCTTGCCGGATATGGATTTGCGCGTCTCCGCTTTCCAGGCCGGGATATCCTGTTCGTTCTCGTCCTGTTTGGCCTTGCGGTTCCCGAGCAGGCCGTGATCGTCGCGCGTCACCAGATCTTCAGCATGCTGAAGCTGCACAATACCTATCCCGGCCTCATTCTCCCGGGGTTGGCCGCGCCATTCGGTGTGTTTCTGATGACGCAGTACTTCCGGGAAATACCGAAGGAGCTGGATGAGGCGGCACTTCTCGACAATGCCTCGCGCTTCTCGATCTTCTGGAAGGTCCTGTTGCCGCAAACCATTCCCGCCCAGGCGACACTTGGTGTCTTCACCTTCCTCGGAGCCTGGAACGATTACCTGTGGCCGCTGATCTCGGCGACGAAGAAGGAGATGTACACGATCACGACAGGGATCGCGTCGATGCAAACCAACTTCGCGCAAACCGAGGGACTTGGCTTTCTCATGGCGCAGGCGGTTTTTGCCGGCCTGCCCACGCTTCTTGTCTACCTGTTCTTCCAGAAATACATCGTCGCTGCCGTCTCCGGCCGAGCAGCACGTTGAAGTAACCCGCAATTTGTTTTCGCACAGCAATAGGAGGAGATTGCAATGAAAACTGGCATGCGAAATATTCTCTTGGCAGCGTCGCTTGCGCTGACGACAGGACCGGCACTGGCGGCCGATCCGGTCGAGATCACCGTCCAGCGTTTCTTCGGTACGTGTGATGCCGACTGGGGGACGAACACCGATATCAGCAAGGCCATTGGCGAATGCGGTATCATCACGTCCCAGATCAACAAGTTCGCCGCCGACAATCCGGATATCAAGGTGAACGTCAACACGGTCGAATGGCCGGGCTACGATCAGCTGACCGCGCAGTTGGCGTCCGGCGAGCCGCCGGATCTCGTTACCATCCACGAGTCCGTCCTGTCCGACTACCAGTCGAAGGGGCTGCTGCAGCCGCTCGATGAGGTTCTGAAGAGTGCGGGTGTCGATCCTGCCGGCTTCACGGCGGCTGGCCGCGAGGGTGTCACGAAGGATGGCCAGATCTTCGGTCTTCCGATCGATTCCCACACGATGCTCTGGCACATCAACATGAACTATTTCCGCAAGGCCGGTCTGGTCAACGCGGACGGTACACTGATCCTGCCGAAGACCGCCGATGAGCTTCTCGCTCAGGCCAAGCAGTTCAAGGAAAAGGTGGGCAAGCCCTATCTGGTCCAGAGCATGGCCAATGAAAAAGGCGCCTTCTACCGCGCCATGTACATCTACCTGACGCAGATGAAGTCGGATTTCTTCGCGGATCCGACCCATCTGAAACTGAACACGCCTGAAGCAAAGAAGATCGTCCAGCTGTTCAAGGACATCTACGATCAGGATCTGACGACGAAGGATCAGGACTACGCGGCATCGCTTTCCGGTTTCACCAAGGGTGACGGCGGCGTTCTCCTGAACGGAACATGGGTGGTCGGCGACTTCGACGCGCTCTCCAAGGCACAAGGCAACGCCCTGTCTGATGGTTACACCGTCTATCCTTACCCGCCCGTCTTCGGCGGCACGCCGGCCTATTGGTCGGACGGCCATTCGTGGGCGCTGACGAAGAAGGATCGCTCGCCTGAGCAAACGGCGGCCATCCAGAAGTTCCTGAAGTTCATGGCGGATACCAACTTCGAATGGGCGCGCACCGGCCACCTGCCGGCGCAGCAGGCGGTCATCGACTCTGCCCAGTTCAAGGCGCTGCCGCATGTCACGACGATCCTCGATATCGCTGCAACCGCCAAGCCGCTCCCGGCACAGGTGCGCCATCAGTTCGCCGTCAATGACATCATCGGCGAAGAGGTCGCGGCTGCGATCATGGGGCAGAAAGAGATCGACGCCGCCTTGGCTGATGCCGAGACGCGGGTAAACGATCTGCTTGCCAACTAAAGACAAGAGGCTCGGCGCTGTCGCGCCGAGCCTCCTCAAACGTCGTAAGCGCGACGTTCTCGCGGCTAGATGACCGCTGTATTTGCCAGCCGCAGAAATTTCGTTGCGAACGGCTCAAGCACAAATCCGATTCGATCTTCTGATGATGCCAGATCAAGGCCTGATGGCTCCACGTGCTGCTCGCGAGGCGTCAGGTTGACGACATGCAGGCTGGATTCCGATTGCTCGCCGGCGATGAAGGCCAGGACCTCGGATGGCGCCGATGACGTGCATTCCGTCCAGGTTGCTCCGCTCAGCCGAGCGAGCTTCTGCACCGTATCGAAGAGCGGGCGACGTTCGCCTTCGGCAACCGGTTCCCCCGCTTCAGCAATTAGCCCGAAGGGTCCGGTCAATGCCGATAGGGTCAAGCATTCCAGATCCGCGTCCAGCACGCGAATGGCATAGCCGAGTGCGAAAGCTTCAGCGAAACGCCCGTTATGCCGCGGGTCGCGATTTGCCATCGGGATACGCTCGCCGCGCGGATTTTCCATCGTGCGGCTTCCATACGGGTTCTGGCGCATCGGAATGGTCGACGGGCCGATCCGATAGGGCTTTTCAGCATATATCGCTCGCACGGAGCGCGTTATGAACGGCAACGCCTCAAGCGTCTGCATGACGCTGAGGTCATCAGCGGCGTGGACGATGGGATTGGTGCAATGGCTGACGAACGCGAGCTGTTCGCCGGGCACGCGCTTGCGATTGAGTTCGGTGAAATAGCTCAGCATTCCGCCGCCGATGCGGATATCGCCAAAGGCGGCATGGGCTGCCGCATAGACATCCTCGAGCGGCGGGCATTCCGGCCACTTGCTGCCGGGAGGCGTGGATTGCCGGTCGACCGACGGTGAGATCATGATCGCGTCCGGCCTGAAGCTCGCTTCCCGCATCTGCCGCGCGATCTGGCGCGTCTCTTCCGCCGGTGATTGCCTGCATGGCAAGGCGATTTCGAGCGTCGAGCGTCCGCTGTGAACCGCGAGCAGAGCGGCGAAATCCCTCAGCGCATCGACGCCATGCCCGGCGCCCGGGTCGAAATGGAAAAGCAACTCCTGTGCGCCGGTCTCGGACAGGGTCGCCGCAGCTCTGAGAGATTTAGCAGCTTCCTCGGGCGTAATGACTAGCCCGATTATCGGCATTCTGCCGCCACGCGAACCAGGCTTAAGCTTGATCACTCCGCTGGTTTCGGAGGTCTGCACTGAATTGGCAACGCGGCGATCCGCAACGCTGAGCGTGATCCGCTGTCGCATGGGTTCGCCAGCGGCAATCTGGTATGGCCAAGGCAGGGCCAGGGGGCGAACATAGGTCTTGTATGAGGCGTCGGACCAATTGCGCTGGTCCTCCATTTCGAAGGTGTCACCCTCCATCCGGCATTCGGCCGTTACATCAGGCGCGACCGTGTGGCTAATGGAGCGCATATCCTTGAACGGTTGCCAGGGATCGATCAGGTCTGGAAACGTGGTTGTCTCCACCGAGCCATCGACGTGCTCCACGACCGCTGCCTCACCTGCGACGCCAACGATGGGGTGCAGGATGCAGAAGCCGCAACGGTTGGTCTCGAAGCCGGTCGATGTGCGGGCGTCTGCTTCAAATTCGAGCCGATCTTTGGTGCCGGCGATACGGACGCCGATCGTGAGTTTGGTGTCCTTCGGTCCGGTAAGACCCGCCCGATAGGAGACCTCGAAGCGACCATCGCTCTCGCCAATCTTCAGGTCGCTTATCTCAGGGCTGTAGGTGCCCCAGTCGCGGTCGCGAACGAGATAGGATATCGCCCGCAGTACCTCGGTGCCGTCATAACGGATGCTGCGCAGATTGCCGCCCGCAAGATCCGCCTCGAGTTTGCCGGCGCGCAATCGTCTCGGCGCTGGTTCAGCTTCGTGGGTACCGTAAAGCTGAAACGCATCTGCCGTCATTGAAACATAGCTCCGATGTCCACTGGCTCGCGTCTGGCAGCGCTGTCGTAGGCGGCCTCCACCAGAGCAAATGTCTTCAGATTATCGGCTCCCGATGTCGAATGCTCACGGCCGTGTCTGAGTTGATCGATCCAGTGTTGCTGGATCGCGTAGACGCTTTCCTGAATATTGTGCCAGGGCCGCGATGCCCACGGCAGCAGCTTGGGCGAGACGTCAAACGAGCGCGTTCCGTGCACATTCGCGATCTCGAGCTGGTAGCCTTGCGTCAGCCGAATGGTTCCTTCTGTGCCATCGAGCTCGATCAAGGTCTCGGGAAACGGCTCCTTCGAAAGCTTGGTCGCATAGCTGACATCGACGATCGACGTTACGCCGCTCTCGTGATCGAGCAGGATCGTTGCGACGTCCTCGCCCTTGATCCTTGGATTGACCCGCTTGGTTCGGGCAGTGACGGAGAGGACATCTCCGAGGATGTAGCGGGCGATGTCGAGCGTGTGGATGCCGAGGTCTTCGATGATAAACCTGTCCTGCTCGGCGAGATAAGGCTGGCCGGAAAAGACGTCGTAACCCGAGCGAAACGTGAAGCGGCCCCAGAACGGTGTGCCGATCGCGTTCTCGTCGAGAGCCTTGCGGACAGCCTGGATGGGTGTCTGCCACCGGAAGTTCTCGTGGATCATCAGCGTAACCCCTGCATCACGGCAGGCTGCCACCATCGCCTTGGCATCGGCAAGCGTCTTGGCGAAAGGCTTCTGGCAGATGGCTGCAACCTTGTGCCGCACGGCCATCTCGACGAGCGGGCGGTGGCTCTGCACGGTCGTTGCAATATCGACGAAATCAAAACCGCCATCCGAGAAAAGCGCCTCGGCATCGCTGTAGCGCCGCTCAATTCCGAATTGATCGCCGACGATCTTCAGACGCTCGGGATCGCGATCGCAGATCGCGACGATCTCAGCGCCGTCTACATCGTTCCAGGCATGCATCTGGTTGACCGCGAAGAAACCGCAACCGATCAATGCACCTTTCAATTCCGTCATTTCAACCTGCCTTTGCCATCTGCATGAGAGTAACGCGCTGCTGCAGGCGGCGCTGCGCCTGGTCGACGACAACCGCGATGATGATCACCAGCCCCTTGATGACCATCTGCCAGAAGGACGAGACGCCCATCATCACCAGCCCGTCCGAGAGGATGCCGATCACGAAGGCGCCGATGATCGTACCGCCGATCGTACCGCGACCGCCCGACATCGAGGTGCCGCCGAGGACGGCTGCCGCGATCGCGTTGAGTTCGAAACTTTCGCCCGTTGCCGGGTGCGCAGCCATGAGCTCCGACGAGATGATGACGCCGACGATCGCCGCGCAGAGGCCGGAAAACATATAGACGAAGATCTTCACGATATCGACGCGGATGCCGGACATGCGGGCCGCACGCTCGTTGCCGCCAACGGCAAAGATGTGGCGTCCGATCGGCGTCGAACGTGCGACATAGGCAGCGAGAAGTGCGAGCGCGATCAGGATCCAGATCGAAACCGGTAATCCGAGGATGCGCCCCGCGCCGAAGAAATCGAAGCCGGTCGTCGCATACTCAGGACGACCGACGAGGTTCGGAAAGGTCTGTCCGTCCGAGGAAAGCAGCGCCAGGCCACGCGCGACATAGAGCGTGCCGAGAGTGGCGATGAAAGGCGCCACGTTAAGCTTGGTGATCAAAAGCCCGTTGATCAGGCCGATGAACAGGCCGATCGCAAGCGTGATGAGCACGATCTCGAACAGATTGAAGTAGATGGTGTAGCCGACCGGCAGTTCGATCCCGTAAAGGATCAGGCCACCGGCCACCATGCCGCAAAGCCCGACGATCGAGCCAACCGAGAGGTCGATGCCGCCGGTGATGATGACGAATGTCATGCCCATCGCCAGGAAGGCATTGAGCGCCACATGCTTCGACATCAGGATCATGTTCGCCGTCGATGTGAAGTTCGGAGCGAAGATCGCGAAGAAGATGATGACGGCGAACAGCGCGATGAAGGTTCTGAGCTTCATCAGCGTTAGGAGAACAGAGCCGTTCGTGCTCGTCGGCGAAGAAGTGGTAGAGGTTGCCGCCGTCATGACGCGAGTTTCCCTTGATGTCCGTGTCCCTTGGCCGAAGCCGCGATAATAGCCTCTTCCGTCGCCTCGTCCCTGTTGAAAACAGCGACCAGCTGGCCGTTGCTCAAGACCGCGATGCGATCGGAAAGCGCCATGACCTCTTCGAGGTCTGAAGTCGAAAACAGAATGGCGAGGCCGTTTGCAGCCAGCCGCCGCATGGTGCGAAAAACGTCGGCCTTGGCGCCGACATCGATTCCGCGGCTCGGCTCATCCATCAGCAGAACCTTCGGGTTGGTCATCAGCGCCTTTCCGATCACCACCTTCTGCTGGTTGCCGCCCGACATCGAGGTTACCTCGAAATCCGGGTTGGGTGCCTTGATCGCGAGATCCTTTATGGCGTCGCGAATGGCGACCTTCTCCGCCGCCGCGTTGATATGGAAGAACCGGGCAAAGCGGTTGAGACTTGCCAGCGACAGGTTGCTGGCGATCGAAAGAACCTGGACGAGGCCTTCGCGCTGCCGATCTTCAGGGATCAGCGCCAAGCCCCGGCGGATACGGCGCGTGACATCGCGAGCAGCGACCTCCTTGCCGTCGATGAAGATCTTGCCGGTGGAGTGCGCGTGGCGTCCCATCACGCATTCGAAGAATTCGCTGCGTCCAGCCCCCATCAGGCCGTAGATGCCGAGGATCTCGCCTGACTTGACCGACAGGGAGACGCGATCGACCGCAAGGCCGCCCGTCGAACGAGGAAGACTGATATCCTCAGCACGAAACATTTCCTTGCCGACCGCATGGTCCACGGACTTGGCAAAGTCCTTGGCGTCGGAGCCAATCATCGAGCGCACGATCCAGCGCGTGTCGATGTCGCGGACCAGTGCCTGGCCGGTGATCTGGCCGTCGCGCAGTACGGTGATGTAGTCGCCGATCCGCATCAGCTCTTCCAGGCGATGCGAGATGTAGACGATGGCGACGCCTTGCGCCTTCAGCTCCGCGATGACCTTAAACAGGATCTCGACCTCCGCCGCCGAAAGCGCCGACGTCGGCTCATCCATGATCAGGATGCGTGCGTTCAGCGACATTGCCTTGGCGATCTCGACGAGCTGCTGCTGGCCGATGGGAAGGTCTTCCACCATCGTCCCGGCGTCGATCCCGGCATCCAGTCGCTTCAGGAATGCATTGGCTTTCTCGACCTGCGCCTTGTGGTCGATGCCGCGCAAACCGCGGGTGATCTCCCGTGTGGCGAAGATGTTCTCGGCCACCGACATGTTGGAGAAGAGATTGAGTTCTTGGAAGATCATGCCGATGCCGTGCGCCTGCGCATCAGCCGGGCTGTCGAAGGAGACCTGCTCGCCGTCGAGAATGATCTTGCCGAGCGTTGGCCTTTCGACCCCCGCGATGATCTTCATCAGCGTCGACTTGCCGGCTCCGTTTTCGCCGACAAGCACGTTGACCGCACCGCGCCGCAATTCGAGATTGGCGCGCTTGACCGCGACGATACCCGAGTAGACCTTCGAAACATCGTCAAGGCGAAGGATGATGTCGTTGTTGGGGGCTTCGCTCATGGCTATTGCCCCACCGTCAGTTCCGATGGAGTGACGAGCGGCAGCTGCCCCGCGCCTGGCACCGGGAAGGCGCCGAAGACCGTTACGGTTTTTCCGACAAGTCCATCGCGCGGCACGGCCGAGAGGAAGGCTTTGTTTGCCTTCTCATTGAAGGCCTTGCCGAACTGGGCCCATTCGATCTGGTTCTTGAATTCGTTGAAGTTGACGAAATCAAGCGTGTCGCGCAGCGCCGTCCCGCGCAGAGCCGGACCGATCTGCACCTTGGCATCGGCCTTGCCGTCGCCATCGGCGTCGACATCAAGCGTTGCCGCGCGCGATTGTGTATCGGCCGCGACCACCTTGCCGGAGAATTTCACGGCATAGGTCCAGGGCGAACTCGCCTGCTTCCTTGGATTCCCGTATTTTTCGCCGGCCTGGTCGGGGCTCGACGCGGCAAGTGCCGCTACGTCCTTGAGTTCCCCGGCGCGCTTTTCGAAATAGGGGACAGCCTGCGATTGCCAGATCGCCTCGACCTTCGCATTCGGATCGAATGCGTCCTTTGCAGCCGCCTGTGCCTTTTCCTCGGCAGTCGGCGTCTTGATGATCTTGCAGCCAGGCAAAGCCGCCGCCACGAGAGCGGCGATCAGGGCGCCCCTGATCCTCAACATGCGATGAACCTCGAAGTTTAGTGAAATAGACCACAGAGGGCCCGGTTTCCCGAACCCTCTGCGGCTGTTCTCTGTCAATTACTTCGCCAGCGCGAAGGTCTCGAGCTTGGAAGCGTTGTCAGCGTTGATGAGAACGCAATCCATCAGCTGCTTTTCTTCCTTCGGCGAGGTCTTGTTCTTGATGTAGGCGTCAGCCTGTTCAACGGCCATCTGTGCCTGCGCGTAAGCCGGCTGCAGAACGGTTGCCTTGATGCCGCCTGCCTTGATGGAGTCGCGAACATCGTTGGAACCATCGAAGCCGACGACGATGACGTCCTTGCGGCCGGCAGCCTGCAGGGCCGCGATGGCGCCCATGGCCATCGTGTCGTTACCGGAGATCACGCCCTTGATGTCGGGGTTGGCCTGCAGGATGGTTTCCATCTTTGCGTAGGCTTCAGTCTGGCTCCAGTTGGCCGACTGCTTGGCAACGCTCTTCAGGTCCGGATAGTCGTCGATGACGTCATGATAGCCCTGCGAGCGGATGCCGGCGTTGGTGTCGGATTCCTTGCCGACCAGCTCGACATAGTTGCCCTTCTCGCCCATCAGCTTGACGAACTCCTGTGCGCCAAGCTGGGCGCCCTGGTAGTTGTTCGAAACGATCTGCGCGACGGCGACGCCGGTGGCGTTGATTTCACGGTCGATCAGGAAGGAGGGGATGCCTGCGTCCTTGGCCTTCTTGACGGCTGCGACCGATGCATCGGCGCCGGCGTTGTCGAGGATGATCGCCTTGGCGCCGCGACCGATCGCGGTGTCGATCATTTCGGACTGCTTGTTGGCGTCGTCGTCATGCGTCATGACGAGGGCTTCGTAGCCAAGCTCCTTGGCCTTGGCTTCGGCGCCGACGGCTTCAGCCTTGAAGAACGGGTTGTCATGAGCCGGCGTGATGATGGCGATGAGGTCCGCCGAGAAGGCCGGAATGGCCGTGCTGAGCGCGAGCGCGCCGGCAAAGGCCGCCAGGGTCAGTTTGCGTGTCAGTGTCATGTTATCCTCCCGAGTGTGAATAAGCCCCGTCTCCCTTGGGGCGGTGATGGGCGAGGCTTTCGCCTCGCCGAGCAGATCAGGTAATGCGCCGGATGCTTTCGGCGATTTCCTGTGGTTCGAATACCTTTTTCCAGTCGTCGCGCATCAGCGCGGGGATGCCGAACTCGATGGCCTTGTTGCAGGCATCGGAGAATACCCCGTCAACTTCCTTGAAGATGACTGCGCCGAGCACGTTCATGTGGCCGAGCAGGAAGTCGCGGGCGGCTTCCGCAGGCACGCCGCGTGCCACGCATTCGTCCATGGCCTGGCGCATGACGACGAGCAGCGAGGCGCAGACGGTTTCCGAAAGGCCGGGCTCGAGCATCGCCATCTGCTCGACGGTAACGCGGTGCGAGCGCATGACGGGCGCCCAGATGACCTTGGCGATTTCCTCACCGAGTGCATAGGCGGCGTCCGGTCCCTGCATCAGCGCGGAGACGATGTGCTGCTTGGCGAAGAGGCCACCGAAATGATCCTTCTTGGCCTGCATGTCCGTCTCGTCGTTGAAGATCGGCGGGTGGCAGGGATGGGTGACGAAATAGGTGAGATCGTCGCGCTTGGGCAGGTGATCCGCAAACGGGGCGGCCGCGTCGAGAGCGATGACCATGGTGCCCGGCTTCAGCTTGTCGACGATGCCAGCTGCAACCTTGCCGATCGCGGTATCGGGAACTGCGAGGATCACGACCTCGGCGCCGTCGAGCCCGGCGTCCGCACCGACGCAGTCGATACCGAGATCGTTCTTCAGGCGTGCCTTGCCGGCGTCACTGACTTCGACATGACGCACGTCGAAACGCGAGCCTTTGAGATTCTTGGCAAGTCGATAGCCCATTTTGCCACCGGCGCCGAAGAGGGCAATTGTAGTCATGTTTCCTCACCTTTTCTGTGGTCTGGATAGGAGCATAAACTGGTATGATGAGTCAATCACCATATCACTAGTGAAGTGTGCATTTTTGGGGATTTCGCGAGCCATCTCAGCTTCGGGCCCCATCGCGTATCTGTGAGAAATATCCGTCGGTGCCGACTTGCCCGCCCTTCAGCGCAATCTGGAGCCCATTCGTGGGCTCATGGCTGCCATGGGCGAGGCAGAGCGGCGATCCCGGGGTCTGGGGAAGCGGCAGAAGTGTGGTCAACGCATCCACTCTCAGTTCCTTGAGGGCATGGCTCGATGTGTCGCCGCCCGCTATGACCGCCCGCTTCAATCCCTCGCGTTCGATAAGGCTGCGCAATATGCGACCGAGAGACTGGCCCAGCCGGTGGCGCGCACCGGGAATCTTGTCGATATCGACACCGCGATCCGCGCTCGGACCGAGCGCCGTGTGCAGAATGACGCTGCGGCCGTCTGTCAGCGCGGACGCCCCTGCGGCAATTGCCGCTTGCGTCGCCCGCTCGCCATTTTCCGAAACCAGCGCGACCGGATCGAGGGCGATCCCGGCGAAGCCATTGTCGAGAGCGGTGCGGATCTGCCGCTCTGTCGTGGGCGACACGCTGCCGGAAACCACGGCCAGGCGATCGACGGCGCCGACATCAGCAAAAACAGTGCTGTCGTTCGCAAGACCCTGCCGGCGCCAGGCCGCGAGAAGCGCGTATTCAACGCCCGAGGAACCGGCGACAAAGGCTCCGGCCTGCTGCGTGACACGCAGCATCTGGTGGCCGGCCGTTTCCTGGCTTTCGGCAGAGCTCACATCGATCAGAAGGATGCCCTGCTTGGCAGCCAGTTGGTCGATACGATCATCCGCATCCGGCGCAGCGGTCGCAACAAGGTCAGCAACAGCGACCGGGATGTTGGTCTGCGCTCCAAGGTGAAGTGCGAGATCCGCCTCGTGCATCGGCGTAACCGGATGACGGCTCATGACCGGGTGGCGGTCGATGCGAAAGATCTGGCCCTGGTAGGCGGCAAACAGGTTCCCGAAGGCGGTGTAGCGCTTCAACTGCGGCGCGCCGACAATGACAGGCACGGTTGTCTGGCCGAAGGTCGTGCGGCCGATCTCGATCGCCTTCCCGATGTTGCCGACTTTGGGGCTCGAGTCGAACGTAGAGCAAACCTTGTAGTGGCATATGCTGGCATTGAGCGACTTCAGCCATTCGAACGCAGGCGTCAGATGTTCCTGCATCCAGTCCGGGGTTTCGCTCCGGCTGGTTCCGGCAACGCCGATGGCGCGGCACTCGTCGAAACGCCCAAGCATTTCGGGCGTCGGGATGTCGAGGAAAAGCACCGTTGGAACACCGTTCGATGCCAATGCTTCCATGACGTCGGTAGAGCCGGTGAAGTCGTCGCCGTAATAGCTGAGAAGCGGATTGCTCATTGCTGTCACGCGCCCTTGCCGTCGCTGAACTTGGCAATCGAAGCGGCAAGTTCAGGGTGGTCCTTGGCATAGGTTTCCAGGGGAATGTCGGCCACTGCGGCCTGCCACGCCTGCTGTACCGCGCGAACGCCTGCCGCCGGACCGCCGGGGTGGCTGACAATGCCGCCGCCGCAGAGATAGAGGAGATCGGTGGTACGACCGGTTCTCTGGTAGGTCTCGGGCGCCTGGCCGCCCCATTGACCGGAGCCGGCAACCGGCAGCGGGCAGTCCGCGGCATCGAACAGCGGCGTACTGACCGCCTTGAAGGACGACACGAAACTCTCGTCAGGCTCCCAATACTTGACCCTGATGCCGTTGATCTGAAACTGGTCGACGCCGAGCAACCGCCAGAACTGCTGGTAGACCTTGAAGTCGAGGCCAGCGCCCGGATCCCGCGTCAGCACATCCCAGCCGTTGCGATGAGCATGCAGCAGCAGGCTGGAGCGCTTGCGCAAGAAGCTCATGCCGCCGAAGCCGATCGAATTGATGTTGACGACGGCGCAGTTGCCACCGGCCTTGGCGACGATGTCATGGTTGCGCATCATCTCGTCCGGGTCGGCATGCGAGATGCCGAAGGCATACATCACCTTCTTGCCGGTCTTCTGTTCGTGATCGAGAATTCTCGGCATGATCGCGGCAACCCGGTCCTTCAGCGGCGAGTAGGCCGGGCTCATCAGCTTCTCGTCGTCCTTGATGAAGTCGACCCCGGATTCGATCAGTTCTCCGACAAGCTCTGCGGTCTCGTGCGGACGCAACCCGAGGGCCGGCTTGACGATCGTGCCGATGATCGGACGGCCCTCGACGCCGGTCAGTTGCCGGCTGCCGGGAATGCCGAACTGCGGACCGGGATGCGCATCTCTGAAGGCATCCGGAAGCTTCATATCCACGATGCGGATGCCGGTCATGCCCTTGATGGAGAACACGCCACCGATGGCGATGGTCATGAGGGCGGAAAGGTCGGTTCCGATCGCGTCGAGAGGAAAGGCGATGTCGGCGTCAGCGCGGTTGAGACGCGTACCGGGGGCGACTTCTGGCCATGTCGGATAGCTCGCCCCCTCGAGCGGGCGAATATCCAGTACCCTTGCGGCGACACGCGACTTCAGTTCCTCGGTCTCACCGGGGACCGGAACAAAGGTCCCGGTCGACTGATCGCTTGCGATCTTCTCCGCCATGGCTTCGACGCTGCCCGGCGTCTCGATGCGGTAGGTCAGGGTAATCATCATGAAATGCCGGTTGCTCCTCTCGCCAGATCAAATTGTCATGGCGTCAACTCATCAACTGGTATAATGAGTATTCCAATTCATGGAAAGCAAAATTTTGGTGCGGATGAATTTTCGCTCCGTTGCTTTGTCGAGCAACGGAGATGATGGTAGGGAGGTGATATTTGAGCCAGCGAGATCTTATGACCCAACCCATCGAACAAATCGTCCGTCGGAAATTGTCCGACGAGGTGTTTGATCGACTAGAACGGATGATCACTTCAGGCGAGTTGCAGCCGGGTGACGAGATGCCGTCGGAACGTGTTCTGATGGAGCGGTTTGGTGTCGGACGGCCGGCGATCCGAGAAGCGATGCAGTCGCTCGCGAACAAGGGTCTCGTCAACATCTCGCACGGGGAGCGCGCGAAGGTCCTGAAGCTCACCGCGCGGTCGATCTTTCAGCAGGTCGATCTCACCGCGAAGATCATGCTGTCGCAGTCATCGGACTCGCTTGAGCATCTGAAGAGTGCGCGTATCTTCTTTGAGCGCGGCATGGCGCGAGAAGCGGCGCAACGGGCAACCAAAGCGGACATCAGCGACCTCAAGGAGATCATCGAGCGTCAGCGCAACTCGCTGGGGCAGGCCGAGGAGTTCATTGCGGCGGACATGCATTTCCATACCCGCATCGCGCAGATTTCGGGCAACCCCATCTATGTCGCGGTCAGCGAGGCGATGCTTGCGTGGTTGAAGCAATACCACACGGAGATGCTGATCTGGACGGGCAAGGAGAAGTTCACGCTCGTCGAGCACGAGGAGATCGTCGACCGCCTGGAGGCAGGGGACGCCGAGGGCTCCGAAACGGCCATCCTGAAGCATCTCGAACGCTCGAGAGCGCTGTACTCGAAGTGATGCGGTAATCCCGTCTCGGGGTGAGAACGACGGCCAGCCAATGGCCGCCGTCCCAAGGCTTTTACCCGACGCTGGCGAGAAGCTTTGCTCTGGCACCGAGGATCGCGGCGCAGGCGTTTGCGGCTTCCTTGCCCTTCGTCACGAAGTGCTGCTTGAAGAAGCCGATGTGAGCTTCGGATTCCTGGAAATGGTGTGGCGTGAGAACGACGGAAAGGACCGGCGTGCCGGTGTCGAGCTGAACGCGCATCAGTCCGTCAAGAACGGTTCCCGCGACGAAGTCATGGCGATAGATCCCGCCGTCGACGACGAATGCGCAGCCAATGACAGCATCGTATTTTCCGGTGCCGATCAGCGTTTGAGCATGGAGAGGGATCTCCAAGGCGCCGGGAACGTCAATGATCTCGACATCGGAAGACGACCGACCAAGATTGCCCCATTCGGCCACGAACGAGTCGACGGCGTTGTCGACGATGTCGGCGTGCCAGCGAGCCCGGATGACCGCGATCCGTTTTTGGGTGGTGACTGCAGTTTGAAGCATCGAAATGCCTTTCAAGGGTTTTGCCGGCGACGCCGGCTATGACGATAAAGCCCCGGAGGGCCTGATCCCTTGAGCGAACAGACAGGACGCGCGTCCCCTCGCAACGAAAGGTGCGCCTGCCATGTCCTCTTCCATCCGGACTATACCGTCGGCTCCGGCATCTCACCGGATCTGCTGACCTTCCGACGCTGCCGGAAGCGCTCGCGGGCTCCAGGCTTTCGCCTGATACCGCCGGTGGGGAATTTCACCCCGCCCTGAGAACGCTGGCACAATAGTTCGGAGGCCAAGAGGAATGCAAGCTCCCGGACGTCGCCTGCTGTCGCGGGTCGATCATTTTGCAGTCCGGTTCCCACGCAGATCGGCGCACGCGGCGCAGATCTGATCAAGCGTCGAAGGAGCGCGCTATTGTGTCGATCAGCACGACGGCCGATGCCGCTCCGGGGTCCATATGACCGATGACGCGATCCCCAAGCCGCGACGAACGTCCCTTGGCCGCAATCATGTCTTTGGTGGCCTCGGCGCCCTTCGTTGCAGCGTCCAACGCCGCTTCCAGGCAAGCGACAAGCGGTTTACCCTCAAGCTGTGCGGATCTTGCCGCCGCCGCCGCAGGCGCCCAGGCATCGACCATCGTCTTTTCGCCCGGCTCTGCCTTGCCACGATCCTGAATGCCCTTTGCCATAGCTTCGAAGGCGTCGATCATGTCGCCGTCGGTGAGTGAAGGCTTACCCTTCACCGCGGCGCCTGCACGCATGAATGCAGTCGCATAAAGAGGACCGGACGAGGCGCCGACTGCCGACAGAAAAGACTTGGCCGCGGTGTTGAAAACGGCGGTTGGGTCACTTGTGGCAGGATCAAGCGCCGCGACGGCCTTCGCCGCGGCAGAAAAGCCAAGCTCCATTGCAATCCCATGGTCGGCGTCTCCGATCACGCCATCGAGTTCGCACAGCCGTTCCTTCTCGCGCGCCATCGCCTGTGCGATCGCGCCGAACATCTCCTGCAGTCGAACGACATCAACCTGCATCGCTTCTCTCCCCTTAGCCCACCCTGAACATCGCGCAGTCGCACGGATGATCGATCAGGCGCTGCAGCTCGTGATCGAGATGCATCAAGGTGATCGAAGCGCCCGCCATCTCCAGCGATGTGCAGTAGTTGCCGACGAGCGAGGTGTGAATGACGAGACCCATCTGATCGAGGCGCTGCTTCACGCGTCGCATCATAATGTAAAGCTCCATCAGCGGCGTGGAGCCGAGCGAATTGATCAGGACGGCGACGCGATCGCCTGCCGAGGCCTTCATCTCTTCAAGGATCTTGTCGAGCAGCGTGTCGGTCACCGCGTCGGCGGGAGCGAGCTCGCCGCGGGCCACGCCCGGTTCGCCATGAATGCCCATGCCGATTTCCATCTCGCTCTCGCCGATGGCAAAATTCGGCTTTAGCGTCTGTGGAAGCGAGCAGGGGGAAAGGGCAACACCCATGGTGTAGGTGCGCTCGTTCGCAAAGCGAGCGACACGTTCGACCTCATCAAGGGAATACATCAGGTCGCAGGCCGCACCGGCTGCCTTGAAAATGAATACGTTGCCGGCAACGCCTCGGCGCTTCTCGCGCTGATCTGCAGGAGCCGATGCGACATCGTCGGTTGACAGGACTGTCCTGACTTCGAGGTCGTCCATGGCAAGCATTTCGGCCGCCATGTCGAAGTTCATGACGTCGCCGGCATAGTTGCCGTACAGGAACAGAACACCGGCGCCACCGTTGACCGCGGTTGCGCAGGCGATGATCGGATCGGGCGGAGGAGATGCGAAGACGTTGCCGACGGCAGCCGCATCGGCAAGTCCCTTGCCGACGAAGCCCAGAAAGCTTGGCTCGTGTCCGGAGCCGCCACCGATGACGAGCCCGACCTTACCCTGTCGCGGTCCATGACGGGCGACGATTGCCCGCGGCATACCGTCAACGGCATAGAGATGATCCGGATGAGCGGAAAGAATGCCCTCCAGCATTTCGTCGACGGCGTTTTCGCCGGCATTGATAAGCTTCTTCGTCTTCACGCCAATCCTCCCATTGTCGTGCGATCGGCAGGCGGCTTCCAACTTGCCAGGCGGCTATCGACGCCGGTTAGGCAAGGTTGAAGTCCGCCGTCCGATGGCAGTCGCGTGGAGCGCGACTGCTCAGATGACTAGCGGCTGTGATACTTTGTATCAAGCTCGTTGATAGCGTTGACGTTGCTGGCGGAGCGACCCTGCTCGTCGAACGTCTGCGTCAGAAAAGCGTCCGCGATCGACTTGGCGAGTTCGCTACCGATGACGCGGGCGCCCATGGTGATGATCTGCGCGTTGTTCGACAGGGCTGCACGTTCCGCCGAATAGGTGTCATGGGTGAGTGCAGCGCGAATACCCGGCACCTTGTTTGCCGAAATGCAGACGCCGATTCCGGTGCCGCAGACCAGGATCGCGCGATCATAGGTGCCGTCGAGGACGCCCGACGCGACGCGGTCGGAGAGGTTTGCGTAGAACGGATCCGCCCCTTCGGACGTGCGCGATACCTCATGAACGTCGAAACGGTCCTTCAGGTGATCGGCGAGAACCTTCGCCAGGCCTTCGCCCGCGCTGTCTCCTGCGATTGCAAGCTTCATGGTCTTTCTCCTCAGAGTTTGGCGGCGCATTTGGCGAGGATGTCGAGATAGCCTTCGACATTCCAGGCAGAACGGCCGATGAAAAGCCCGTCGATATGCGGGCAGGAAATGAGTTCCTCGCAGTTTTGCGGATTGACCGAACCGCCGTAGAGGCAAGGGATCTGGCGCCCGAGGACGTCTTCGGCGACGGCGATGATCTCTGCCTGGCGGGCATCCGCATAGTCGGCGCTCGCCGGAATTCCCTTCTCACCGATTGCCCAGACGGGCTCGTAGGCAAGGAGGATTTGTGCAGATTTCTGCGACGCCGATAGCTTGCCCAGCGCGCCACGAACCTGCGTCTCGAGGATTTTTGCGGCCTGTCCGCTTTCGCGGTCCGAAAGGGTCTCACCGATGCAAATCAAGGGAATGAGACCGTGGCGGACGGCAGCCTCGGTCTTCAGCCCGACCGTTTCGTCCGTTTCGCCAAAGAACTCGCGACGCTCGGAGTGGCCAAGCTCGACGATGTCGAGGTTGCAATCCTTCAGCATCAGCGGCGAGACCTCTCCGGTCCAGGCGCCCTGATCGGCCCAGTGCATGTTCTGGGCTCCGACCTTGACGGAGGTGTCGGCAAGCATTGCTTTCACTTCACGAACGGCCGTGAAGGGCGGAATGACAAAGCGTTGGATGCGCGCATCGCGGGCGGCGTCCGCAGCCTGCAGGCCACTTGCGAAGTGCTTGGCCTCCGCAAGCGTCTTGTTCATTTTCCAACTGGTTCCGATCCAGAACTGCGGGTTGTCGGTCATGTTCTATTCCTGCGTTGCGGCGATCGTCAGGCGGATGCCTTGCCGATCGAACTCCTCCTGAACGGCAACGCCGGGGGCGCTGTCGGTGATAATGGCATCGAAGTCGGCGAGCTCGGCCATGGCATGCAGGGCCGTGTGGCCAAAACGCTGGTGGTTCACGAGTAGGCACTTGCGCGTCGCCGACGACATCATTGCCCGCTTCGCCCGCACGACATTGTCGTCCATGTGATAGGCGAGCCTGCCGCTGACAGCAGGTGTCGAGATGAAAGCGATGTCAGCTCGCAACCGAAACAGCGCCTCCTCAGTCACGACGCCGAGAAAGGCATTGAACTTCGGCGAATAGATACCGCCAAGGGCAATCAGCGTGATCCCGGATTCGCCCTTCAGTCTTTCCATGATCGCCGCATTGTTGGTGATCAGCGTCAGCGGTCGCTTGTGCAGCAGCATCTCGCCGAGGACAGCGGCCATCGATCCGTCATTGACCATGACTGTCATGCCCGGTTCGACGAGCGAGAGAGCCGCGCGTGCCATGGCAATCTTAGCTTCGTTACCCTGCCGCTCACGGATGCGGAAATCGCTTTCGAACTGGGTGCCGGCATCAATCGTCGCGCCGCCGCGGACCTTGCGAAGGACACCCGCTTGCTCGAGTTCGTCGAGATCGCGATGGATCGTCATTTTCGAGACAGTGAAGCGATCTGCAAGATCATCGAGGTCGACGGTCTTGCTTTCGACGAGCAGGTTGATGATCGACTGCTGCCGCTCCTCGCGCTTCATCGGATGCTCCATAATGTTGTGTGAAACATAACATGAATATCACATTATGCAACATCATCATTGTTATATTGGGATGATATCCTGTTATTAAGTGAGCAGCGCCTTGGCGGTGCGTTCATCGGTAATCAGCCCAAACAGACGGTGGCTGTTGAGAATGGCGCGGATCGCCTCGACCTTCGACTGTCCGCCCGCAAGCGCGACCAGTCGCTCAGTTCGCTTTTGTGGAAAGGAGGCTGAGAGTGTCCGCGCCGTGAGGGCGGTATCAAGGACCTCTCCATTCGCATCGAAGAAGTGCCCGAGGATCTCTCCGACGCCGCCCGCGGCAGCGATATCCTGAATCTCGGCGGGCTCGACCATGCCGGAAAGTACGAGCTGTGCTTCGGCATCGACGGTCCCAAGGCCGACAAGTTTCAGATCCGCCTTGTTTGCAAGGTCGAAGACCTCCTTCACGCCGCGCTGGGCACGCAGAACTTCCCGATCCTCGCCAGTATTGGCAAAGAAGGGGACCGGCATCACGAAGGCATGCGTGCCGGTTTTCTCCGCAATTCGATGCATCACATCGTAGGGATTGGCGCCGTAATTCCTCGTCAACCCGCCAAGCAGGGATACGAAGCGCACATCCTTGGCCGCGACACGCGGCATGTATTGTACGGCCGCCGCAAGCGTCCGCCCGTGCCCGAGGCCGATGACGCTGTTGTCGCCGCGCTCGATTTCCCGTTTCAGGAAGGTCGCGCCGGCGTGACCGAGCGCTCTGAGCGGAAGGCCTTCCTCCCCGAGATCGGGGGCCACCTCACAGTAACGCAGCCCGAACCGCTCCGAGAGCTTGTTCTCAAGCGCAACGCACTCGACGATATCGCCGTCGATCGTTACCTTGACGACACCTTCAGCCACAGCTTTCGCGATCAACCGATGCGCTTTCACCGATGGAACGCCAAGCCGCTTGGCGACATCGGATTGAGTGAGCCCGCCGGCGTAATGCAGCCAGGCGGCACGCACGGCAAGCGTGTCATCAGTGTCCGCCATGAGCAGTTCCCTTCTTGTCTTGTGGCCGGATCTTCTGCCGCGCCTTAGGAGGACGACTTTGTAAATCTCCGGATCAAATGTTCAAGTCGGCAACGCCAGTGTCGATGTGAGGCGCCCAGAATGCGACGCTCTCGGCGATTTGCGGAATGACCTCGCGGTCATTAGGCTCCCGCTCCTTGAACGAGAGTTCGAGGCAGATTTCGTTGTCGACGGCGCCGCCTTCGGCAAAGGCTTGAAGGAGGGGGGCGGGCTGAATGCGGCCCTTAGCGTTGAATGCAGCGGTGAAGGGACGATGACCGCCCTTGTCCATGAGGCTCTGTTTGATGTGGATGATCGGCGATACCTTGGGAACCGCGCGCGCCCACGCATAGGGATCGTAATCGTCGGGGTTGGCGGAAGTGACGTCGCCGTGATCGACGTCGGCCATCATCCACATCGGAATTGCGAGGTTTGCGGCCGTCAGGCGCTCCTGCAGAGCCAGGCAGGCGGATATCGTCTCTCCGAACTCGCGTCCGATACTCATAGGTTCCCAGAAGACATAGGACAGACCGGCTGCGCGGGCGTGCTCGGCGACCTCTGCCCAGCAGTCGATGGCGATGCTGATCAGTTCTTCGCGGCGAACCGGATCATCGAAGTCCTTGTAGGTGAAGATTGCGAACTGCGTTCCGACGGACTGGCCGCCGAGGTCGCCGATGATATCGGCAAATGTCTTGAACCAGTCGATATAGTAGCGCCGGACATCCTTGTCCGGGTGGCCAAAGTGGTTGAGGCGACCATAGGGGCCAGTCATGCCGGAGGTCACACGGACGCCGGTTCGCTGGAGTGCTGCATCCATGCTGCGTGTCATTCGGCGAATGACTGGCGCCTGCCAGCTCGGATTGATGAATTCGTGGGTCAGTTGCAGGTCGCGCAGTCGCAGGTCGCGAGCCACTGTATCGATCAGGTCGTCCGGATCCGCAAAGCGATTCACGAGCGGATTGGTATTGAGCGAAAGCGTCAAAGGCATCGGTGTATCCTTCAGGCGGCAACAAGACGGGCCGAGGCAAACCATTCGGTGAAGGCCGCGCGTTCGGCTTCGGTCAAATGCAGATAATGCTTGGTGCGCCGGTACAGGATGTCTTCAGCCGTCTCTGCCCACTCGGTTGCGACCAGATAGCGGGCCTCTGCCTCATAAAGCTGGCCGCCGAAGTGCCTGCCGAGGCCTTCTGCGCTGGTTGCCCCGGCGATCACGTTTTTCGCGCGGGCACCGTAAAGGCGACCGTAGTGGTGCACCAGCTTGCGTCCCATCCACGGATAGGCATCGCGCAGGCTGTTGGCGAAGGTCTCATAATCAGCGTTCGGGATTTCACCACCCGGCAGCGGAACACCCTGCGTCCAGTCCCCGCCCATGTTCGGGAAGATATGCTTGAGGCGCTGCAATCCGCGTTCTGCAAGTTCGCGGAACGTGGTGATCTTGCCTCCGAAGACGTTGAGGAGGGGTGCTCCGCCCGTCTCGTCGAGGTCGAACACATAGTCACGCGTCACGGCGGAGGGGTTGCCCTTGCCGTCGTCGAACAGCGGGCGCACACCGGAGAAGCTGTGCAACACGTCCTGCCTGCGGAGCTTCTCCTTGAAGTAACGATTGACGGCCTTCAGCAGGTAGTCGATTTCCGCTTCGTCGGCCGTGACGTCCTCGGCGCGGCCTTCGTAGGCGATATCGGTCGTTCCGATCAGCGCCTTGTCGCCCTCGTAGGGATTGATGAAAATGACGCGCTTGTCGTGGTTCTGTACCAGATAGGCATTCGAGCCGGCCCAGAACTTGGGCACGATGATATGACTGCCCTTGACGAGGCGCACGTTCCGGCTCGAGTTCGATCCGGCAACCCTATTGATGATATCCGTCACCCAGGGACCAGCGCAGTTGACGAGGCACTTGGCCCGGAACGTCCGCGTTTCACCTGTGCGGCTGTTCTTCGTCGTCACGATCCAGCCGCCGTTTTCACGCCGCGCCGAGGTCGCCGGAGAGCGAGTCAGCACGACCGCGCCTTTCTCCGCTGCGCCGACGGCATTCAGAGTCACGAGGCGGGCGTCATCCACCCAACAGTCGGAATATTCGAAGCCCTTGGCATACTGATCAAGGATCGGCGTGCCTTCCGGATCCCGCAATAGGTTGAGCGTGCGCGTGCCGGGCAGCTTCTTGCGGCCTCCGAGGTGGTCGTAGAGAAAGAGACCAAGCCTTACGAGCCATGCAGGGCGATCTGGCGGGCTGTGCGGCAGCACGAAACGCATTGGCCAGATGATGTGCGGCGCTGCATTCAGCAACACTTCGCGTTCGATGAGCGCTTCGCGCACGAGGCGGAATTCGTAATACTCGAGATAGCGCAGACCGCCATGCACCAGTTTCCCCGATCGCGAGGACGTGCCCTGTGCCAGATCGTCCTTTTCGCACAATACGACCTTCAACCCGCGCCCGGCGGCATCGCGCGCGATACCGGCGCCGTTGATGCCGCCGCCGATGACGAAGAGATCCACTGCTAAATCAGTCATGCCATGCTCCTTCGATGCTCCAGCATCAAGACTTGGGTTCGTTGCTGGAAGGCGATGTCACTGCGGGCGACGCGAGTCTGTCCCAAACCGGTGGCATCGCGCGGCGGATATCGGTGTAGGCGCCATAGAGCTGATCGAAGCGAAGGGCCTCCTGGGCGTCTGGAACTTCAACATCGCCGAGCAACGGCGTAACCCAGCTTGCGATGCACTCGTCCATGCTCGGATAGGCACCGATTGCAACGGCAGCCATCATCGCAGCGCCGGCGGCGCCGGTTTCTTCGCGGCGCGACAGACGGATGGGCGCGTTGACAGCGGCAGAAAGAGAACGCCGCAGAGCCACCGAGCGGGTCGCGCCGCCCGTGATCCGAAGTTCGTCGGGTTTATCGCCCATCGCGGCGTAGCAGTCGCGCGTTGCAAGCCCCAGGCCTTCGATGACGCTGCGCAACAGGTCGGGAAAGCCGTGGCGGACCGAGAGGCCGCTAAAGCCGGCGCGCGCGTTGGCGTTGACGAACGGGCCACGTTCTCCGGCCTCCGAGATGTAGGGGTGGTAAACCACACCTCCAGGCTGGCTCTTTGCAAACCAGTCATCGACCCTCGAAACGAGTTCGGCGTGAGAGACGGGCTTGCCCGCTTCCGCCATCAGCGAGCCGGCGATCTCAAGCAGCCAGTCGATGTTTATCGTCGACCCCATATTGGTCTGCACCTGGGTAACGATTCCAGGGATCGGCAGCGCAATGACATAGCCGGTTCCCTCGGCATTCAGGTGTACGTCGCCGACGGATTTTGCGCGCAGATGCACGCCCGTCGATCCGATCGTCGAACAGGCAGCGTTGCGCCCGCCGTCACGCACGCCCGCGCCGAGTGCCGTCATCACCATGTCGACATAGCCGAGGCAGACCCGCGTGCCGGCGAGAAGGCCACAGGCATCGGCCGCTTCCTGCGTCAGCGCATGGCTGACTTCCGTGCCCTCGATGATTTCGGGCAGAAGGCCGCGCCTGCGGGTGAGGCCGAGCGCATCGATCACGACGGGATCATAGCTGCGCGTCCGAAAATTCCCGAAGGTGAAACTTGCTTCGGATGGATCCGTGGCGCGCACGCCGGTCAGATTGAGGTAGAGCCAGTCCTTGCAGTGCAGAGCCACTTCCGCGCGACTGACCAGTTCGGGAAAGTAACGGTCCATGTGCGCGAGCTGGGCGCCCTGCTGGCAGGTATTCAGGCCGGTGCCGGTGGCTTCGAAACGGGCACGATTTTGAGGCTGGTCGGCGAGCGCTGTAACCGTCGAGGCCGCACGAGCGTCAAGCCATAGCCAGGCGTCGGAGATCGGCTCGTTGCCGGCGCCGACAAGCCATGTTCCATCGCCTTGACCGGTGACGGAAATCGCGGCTGTGCGCGATGCGAGACCGTGGACTTTTGCGCTGAGACCCCGCAACGCGCTGACGCAGTCGCGCCACGTCTGGCTCAGCGACTGCGTGGCTGAGCCATCGTTCCCGGTTGAATAGGCGTTGCGGACCGACGAGATGGCAATCTGCGCGCCGGACAGATCAAAGGCGACCGCCTTGATGACCGAGGTTCCCGCATCGATTCCAATAATGATCTGATCGTTTTCAGCCATTGCGTGATTATCTCACCGCCATTCGAAGCGCGACAGTGCGCAAGCCGCTTGTCGTGGGCATCGAAACCTCCCCGGCGGCCGCCGCCGCCCTTTCCTCTTTGACCGAGAGCCTTTGGGTGAATGAAGCCGGTCGTCGGGCCTCCCAGTCAACTCGCCCAGAAATATAACATAAAGATACCATTTCGCCAGTAAATTTTTTCTATCAATGAAAAAATATTCAGGTAAGATTGAATGGTGGGGTCTTTCTGAAATTGGGCGCTCTTTACGTCGTTGAAGGCCACGGCGCCTCCCGACAAGAAATTGGTTGTTTGGAATATATATAGCTATATCCTATAGATAGCTATGATATCGAAATCCGCAAAATGTTGCGCGGCGTATAAGTGAGTACCCATTTTGTTGCATTGCAATGACTTCGATCGTCTCTCAAATTCCGGTTACCCACCCAAATTTGTGAGGAGTCTGCGTTGACAGCGTATGAAAATTATAACATCTTAACTGCAGTTAATACCACAATGCTATCACGAGCCCCAAGGCTGAATGGCGTAGTGGAGTCTGGGTATCGCGACCGGAGGAGATGGTCGCCTGCCTTGCCGAGGAGAGTTTCGTGGACACATTCATTCGTATGTCGAGCCTAGGCGAGCCGTCTGATCGGTCCCGGTTGCGGGGCGGTGATGCGTCCGTGCCCGGTGGTAGTTGCGCGCGACTTTCGATCAGTGTCGTGGCGACTTGCTCGCAACCCTCGAAGACATCCGACAAGTAAGTTCAAAGGCGCCCGGAAATGAGCACGCAAACCGAAACTTCCGCCACTCGCGCAACACGCAGCAATCTCAAGCCGATCCTCGGCGCCGCGCTCGCAATCATTGTCGTTGGCGCTATCGCGATTGATACCACGGTGGTTCGGATCGGCTCCGGGGACGATGTCCGGCAGCAGGCGTTTTCGCCCGAATCCTATGGCGCAGAGCAGTTTCCGAAGATCCAGGCTGCGGTGCAGCAAAAGGCGGTCGCGGCGACCGAACTCGCAAACGCGATTGCTGCCGACAAGAAGGCGGCGGGTGAGAAGTATGGCGTGGCGACGACCACCGGGCCCGTCCTTCCCGTCACACTCAACGGCGTCTTCGGCGAGAGGAAGTCCAATTACAACGAACTCAAGGTCGACGGATTGCCGGCGGATGTAACCGTCCGCGTTCAGACTGGCCCAGCCGTGAATGGTACGGACCTGCGTGATGCGACCGGGACGATCGAGTTCGGCCAGTTTACCAACCAGATCCAGTTTCAGGATGCCGGCTCGGCCATCAACAACGAGATGAAGAAATCCGTTCTGGCCAATCTGGATCCGGCGACACTGACAGGCAAGACGGCCTCGGTGGTCGGCGTTTTCAAGCTCGTGAATCCGAAGAACTGGCTCGTGACGCCGGTGAAGGTTGAAGTGAAATGAGCCAGCCGTCACAAATACCTCAGGCGCAGGGCGAAGTCGTCCTTGCTGCTCGCAACATCGCGAAGTCCTACGGCAGCGTCCACGCTCTGAAGGGTGTCAATTTCGACATTCATAAAGGCCAGGTGACGACCTTGTTCGGCGAAAACGGCGCCGGCAAGTCTACGCTCATGAAGATCCTTTCTGGCGTTGTTCAGCCGAGCTCGGGAGAAATCATTCTTGACGGCCAGCCGATCAGCTTCGCGTCGTCTACGCATGCTCGCGAGAATGGAATTTCGATCATTCACCAGGAGCTCAGCCTCGCACCCAACTTGAGTGTGCGCGACAACATCTTCATGGGCCGTGAGATCATCACCGGCGGGGTGGTCGACTTCGCAGAAGAGGAGCGCCAGACGCGCGCCTTGATGCAAGAGCTCGAAGAAGACATCGACCCATTGACGCCCGTTGAAGATCTTCGCCTGGGACAACAGCAGATCGTTGAGATCGCCCGTGCGCTGTCGGTAAACTCGCGCATTCTCATCATGGATGAGCCGACTTCGGCATTGAGCGCCGCCGAAGTGGAAGTTCTCTTCAAGGTCATCCACGATCTGAAGAGCCGCGGCGTCTCGATCGTCTATATCTCGCACCACCTCGAGGAAGCGCTTCAGATCACCAATCATGCCGTTGTCCTGCGCGACGGCAACATGACCGCCTACGCCGAGCGCAAGGACATCGATCTCGAATGGATCGTGCGCAACATGGTCGGCGACAATTTCGACCTCGGCAATCCGCCCGACGGATACGACTTCGGCAATGTCGCGCTCTCGATCGACAATCTGACCGTCCCCGGCCCATCGGGCGCCGCCTACAATGCGGTCGATCGGCTTTCGCTCAATGTGCGAGCCGGCGAGGTGGTGTGCATCTATGGTCTGATGGGAGCCGGCCGCACCGAACTGCTCGAATGCGTTGCCGGACGGCTGCACGCCCGCGGTGGCCATATTCTGCTCGACGGCCAGGATGTCAGACATTTGAGCATCGCAGACCGGATCGCCAGCGGCCTGGTGCTGGTTCCCGAAGATCGTCAGCGTGACGGCCTGGTCCAGACGATGACGGTCGGGTCCAACCTGTCACTTGCCAGCATTCGAACCTTCACGAAGGGTCTATTCACCTCCAGCCGGCGTGAACGTGAACTTGTCGGAGCCTCGATCCGCAAGGTGCATGTGAAGACGGATGGCGGCGATGCCGCGATCGGCTCGCTCTCTGGCGGCAACCAACAGAAGGTCGTCATCGGCAAGATGCTTGCGACCGAACCCAAGGTCATTCTGCTGGACGAGCCTAGCCGCGGTATCGACATCGGCGCCAAGGCTGAAGTCTTCAAGCTCTTGGCCGAGCGCGCCAAGCAAGGGCTTGCCGTCATCTACTCGACTTCGGAAGTCAATGAATGCCTCAGCATTGCGCATCGCATCATCGTCATGCGCCGCGGCAAGATCTCGGCCGAATTCGGTTCTGATGTCACCAAGGAAAAGATCATGGCCGCCTCGGGCGAAGCCGTGGTCGCGCACTAGCCGGAAACATGGAGTACTGATTATGTCAGTCACGAACGTCACAGAGAAAAAATCAGTATCCAACGGCCAGAAGCGCAACAACAATATCGTGCGCCTGATCCTGGAAGGACGAGCCTTCTTCGCGCTGATCGTCATCATCGCGGTATTCTCGTTCCTGTCGCCTTATTACTTCTCGCTCAGCAACTTCCTGATCATGGCGTCGCACGTCGCGATCTTCGGCATTCTCGCCATTGGCATGCTGCTGGTCATTCTCAATGGCGGCATTGACCTCTCCGTTGGATCGACGCTCGGCCTTGCCGGCTGCATCGCGGGCTTCCTGATGCAGGGCGTCACGCTCAATGCCTTCGGTGTCATCCTCTATCCGCCGGTCTGGGCCGTTGTCATTATCACCTGCGCTCTCGGTGCGCTCGTCGGCGCCGTGAATGGCGTGCTGATCGCCTACCTCAAGGTGCCGGCCTTCGTTGCCTCGCTCGGCGTGCTCTATGTCGCACGCGGCATTGCCCTCCTGATGACCAATGGTTTGACCTACAACAATCTCGGCGGCCGCCCGGAGTTGGGCAACACCGGCTTCGATTGGCTGGGCTTCAATCGACTGGCTGGTGTTCCGATCGGCGTCATCGTGCTTGCTGTCCTGGCAATCGTCTGCGGCATCGTCCTGAGCAAGACCGCGTTCGGTCGCTGGCTATACGCCTCGGGCGGTAACGAGCGCGCCGCTGATCTTTCGGGTGTTCCCGTCAAGCGCGTCAAGATCACAGTCTATGTCCTATCGGGCATCTGCGCAGCAATCGCCGGCCTGGTCCTGTCGTCACAGCTGACCTCCGCTGGTCCGACGGCCGGTACGACCTACGAACTTACGGCCATTGCTGCCGTCGTCATCGGCGGGGCAGCACTGACCGGCGGTCGCGGTACGGTTCGCGGGACAATGCTCGGCGCGTTCGTCATCGGCTTCCTCTCCGACGGTCTCGTGATCATCGGCGTGTCGGCCTACTGGCAGACGGTATTTACGGGCGCGGTCATTGTTCTCGCCGTCCTGATGAACAGCATTCAATACGGCCGCCGGGTCAAGACGTCCTGACGGCCTAGATCGAAACTTGTCCACGACGTCAGGCTGCATCGTGCAAAGCCGGTTGGGGAAAGCATGGCCGGTTGACCGGCAGATAACTGAGCTCACTAAAGGGAGAGAGACTATGTTTAAGAGAGGCATGCGCATTCTTCTGGCCGCCGCTGCAGTGGCACCGATCCTCGTCAGCACCGCTTGGGCAGCGGGCCAGATGACGATCATCGTCAACGATCCGTCCAACCCCTACTGGCTGACGGAAGGCAATGTCGCCAAGGCGACCGCGGAAAAGCTCGGCTACACCGCGTCGGTCAGCGCTCACAAGGGCGACACCAACACCGAAAGCAATCTGATCGACACGGCAATCACCAACAAGTCGGTTGCGATCATTCTCGATCCCGCCAACGCTGACGGTTCGGTCGGCGCGGTGAAGAAGGCGGTCGCTGCGGGTATTCCGGTCATTCTCGTCAACGCCGAGATTAACCAGGAAGGACTAGCCAAGGCACAGCTCGTTTCCAACAACGCGCAGGGTGCCGCGATCGGCGCGCAGCAGTGGGTCGAAGCCGTTGGCGACAAGGGCAAGTACGCAGAACTGTTCGGCGCACCATCCGACAACAATGCAGCTACTCGCTCCAACGGCTACGAGACCGTTCTGACGCAGTATCCGGACCTGCAGAAGGCAGCAAAGGAAGTGGCTAACTGGGATCGTACCCAGGGTCACAACAAGATGCAGTCGATGCTGCAGGCAAATCCTGACATCATCGGCGTGATCTCCGGCAATGACGAAATGGCGCTTGGCGCGATCGCAGCGCTCAAGGAAGCCGGCAAGCTCGCTAACGTCAAGGTTGGCGGCTTCGACGGTTCGCCGGATGCTGTTGCCGCTATCAAGGCAGGCGAATTGCAGTACACGGTGCTTCAGCCGGTCGCCATCTTCTCGGAAGAAGCTGTGAAGCAGGCTGATAACGTCATCAAGAATGGCAGCACGGGCGCCAAGAGCGAGAAGCAGCTGTTCGATTGCCTGCTGATCACCAAGGACAATGTCGACAAGTATACCGGTCCCTTTGTTCTCTCGCAGTAAGCCGTAAAGACGGTTCTCCCAAGCTGGAAGCGGGCAGGCAACTGCCCGTTTCCAATCGATTTTGCCTCGAATCCGCAATGGCTGTAGGAAGCTGATATCTGGAAATTTCAGCGACAGGGGTAACCCGTGACACAGAAGACAAGCCAAGGCGAAAACCTGTTGGACGAACTGACGAGCGACAGTCGGCAGACGCGCCAGATTGCGCGCCGCCGGATGATCGCAGAGGCGGTCATGAGTGAAGGCTCCATGCGGATCGAAGATCTGACGGATCGCTTCGGCATCAGCCTGATGACTGCGCATCGCGACGTGGACGAACTGGTCAGCCGTGGCCTGTTCCGGAAAACCCGCGGTATTGTCACCGCCGCCGCAACCAATCTCATCGAATCCAGCGATGTCTATCGAGCGAACCGTCAGGCCGCCGAGAAGAAACTGATCGCAGAAGCTGCCATGCAGTTCGTGGAGCCGGGCCAGGCGATCTTTTTCGACGACTCTACCACGGTTCTGCAGATGGTGCCGCATCTGCCTGCCAAGGTGCCGATTACCGCAATCACCAATTCCCTGACGCTGATGAACGCCTTGACCGGCATGCATGACGTAACGCTGATCGGTCTCGGAGGGCAATACTACAACTGGTGCAACGCATTCATGGGCCGCATGACGATCAACGAGATCAAGGCGCTCAGGGCCGATATCGCGTTGATCTCGATGTCGGCGATCAGCGACGGCACGGTGCTGCATCAGTCACCTGAAACCATCGACACGAAGCGAGCGATGTTCGATTGCTCGGTCAAGCGCATCCTGCTTGCCGATCACACCAAGTTCGAACGGCGAGCGCTTCACAGTTTTGCCGCGCTGGAGGACTTCGACGTCGTCATCGTCGACGACAAGATATCTCCAGTTCACATCGACCGGATGCGGTCGAGAGACATTAATGTTGTCATTGCTAGACCGAGTGGCGCGCGTTCATGACGAAGCGTGCGCTGTCGGTTCCAGCGGAAGTGAGAGTTTATGCCGAGTCTGCTTGGGATCGATAGCGGCCTGACCGTTACCAAGGCCGTCATCTTCGACATCGACGGAACGCCAATTGCCGTCGCGCGCCGCAAGGTCACGCAATTCATGCCGAAAGCGCGTCATGTCGAACGCGATATGGTCGAACTCTGGAACGCCACAGCTGACGCGATCCGGGAAGCGATCGCCCTCAGCGGTCGACCGGCTTCCGATATTCAGGCAATCGGCGCCACGGCGCATGGCGACGGCATCTATCTTCTTGATGGAAAGCACCGACCCCTTGGGCGCGGGATACTATCATTGGACAGCCGCGCCGGCGCTATTGTCGAAGCGTGGAACGAGAGCGATGTCGCGGAGTGTTCGATAGAGCTTACCGGTCAGGTTCCCCACGTGTCGGCGCCATCGGCGCTTCTTGCCTGGATCAGGAAGATGGAACCGGAGCGTTATGGCCGGATCGGTCACCTGATGAGCTGCAAGGACTGGCTGCGTTTCTGCCTGACGGGAGTTGCGGGGACGGATCGAACCGAGGCCAGCACCTCATTCACGGATGTCCGGACCCAGGAATATACCGGGGATGCACTGCGTATGTTTGGGCTTTCCGATCTTGACCACGCTTTGCCGCCGGCGGCTCGCTCGGACGAAGTCATCGGTGCTGTCAGCAGAGACGCGGCTTCATTGACCGGCCTTGTCGAAGGTACGCCTGTCGTTGCCGGACTGCACGATGTGACCGCGTCCGCATTGGGAGCAGGCGGCTATGCGGAGGGCGTTGTAGCCGTCATCGCCGGCACCTATTCGATTAACGAAACCTTGTCCTCAGAACCGCGCGTCGATCGCCGATGGTTCTGCCGCAACGGCATCACGCCCGGCACCTGGAACAACATGTCGATCTCGCCGGCATCGAGCGCAAACTACGAATGGTTCCTGGATCGCCTGTGTGCCGCCGAACAGACGACCGCTGCCTCGATCCATGCTTTGCTCGGACCGGAAATCGAGGCGGCGCTTTCCCGCCCGTCGACGGCGCTTTTCCATCCCTATCTGTTCGGCTCGCCTTACGGTTCTTCCGCCAGCGCCGGCTTCTTCGGCCTCGGCGGCTGGCATGATCGCGGAGATTTGCTGCGCGCCGTGCTTGAGGGTATCGCGTTCAATCACCGCATTCATGTAGACGCGCTCAAGGACGGCTTCAGCTTTTCGCAGGTCAGGCTGGCCGGCGGTGTTTCCCGCAACCCGTCCGTCGTCCAGATCTTTGCTGATGTGCTTGGAATGCCGGTAACGACGTCCCAGACCGATGAGGCCGCCGCCTGGGGCGCAGCGCTTTGCGCCGGTCGTGGCGTCGGGATCTTTGCCGACCTCCAGAGCGACCAGGGCACTGCGGCGGCGACGCAGGTTTATCACCCCGATCCAGCCCGCAGGGCGCAGTACGAGAAGCGCTTTGAGGTTTTCCGCGAGATTGCAGAGGCGATGAAGCCGCTGTGGCCGAAAATCGCCGATCTCGCATCCTCGCCCGAACATTGATTGTGAAAGACCCGCAGCGTATCGCGGGACATAGGAAGACATGACGATGACTGCCGACATGAAACAACGCCTTTCGACAATCGAAGATGGTGAGACTGACGTCCTCATCATAGGGGCAGGTATCAACGGCGCCGGGCTGTTTCGGGATTTGTCGGCGCAGGGCATCAATTGCGTTATCGTCGACAAGGCCGACTTCGGCTCCGGCACCAGCGCCGCACCTTCTCGTCTTATTCATGGTGGCTTGAAATATCTGGAGACAGGGGAGTTCGGCCTTGTCTCGCAGTCGACGCTCGAGCGGAATCTTTTGCTCAAGAACGCGCCGCATTGCGTCGAAGCTTTGCCGACGTTCATTCCGGTATTTTCATGGACGCGCGGCATATGGGCCGCGTTGCGCACGCTGTTCGGCTCGAAGACCGCGCCGAGAAGCCGCGGCGCCGTGCTCATCAAGATTGGTCTTGCGCTTTATGATTTCTTCGGTTCTCGGGATTGCACGATGCCGCGCCATCGGTTCATCCTGAAGGGTCGTGCCCGCCGGGAGATGCCGCACGTGACGTCGGCGATCGTTGCCGGAGGAATTTATTACGACGCCAAGATCAGCCGTCCCGAGCGTCTTGTCTACGAGCTTATCAGCGATGGACTTCAGACCAACCAGCGAAGCTTCGCCACCAATTTCTCGACGCTGATCTCCAGCGACGGTCGGATAGTGATTTTCAAGCAGGCGGATGGATCCGAATTTTCCGTGTCTCCGAAAATCGTTGTCAACGCGGCAGGGCCATGGATCGACAATGTCAACGAGGCGCTTGGCGCTCCATCCCGCTTGATCGGCGGTACGAAGGGATCGCATATCCTGCTCGATCATCCCGAGCTCGTCCGCAGCCTCAATGGCCACATGATCTATTTCGAGGCCGACGACGGGCGCATCTGCCTCGTCTACAGCTATCTCGGCCTCGCGCTGGTGGGATCGACCGACATTCCATCGAACGATCCCGACGGTGTGCGATGCGAGGAGCCCGAGCTACAGTACTTCCTTGATAGTCTGCGTTCGCTCCTGCCGACCCTTCGCTTCGATCGCGATCAAATCGTCTATAGCTATAGTGGCATCCGGCCTCTTCCGGCCTCCGATTCGACGGCGCCAGGGCTGATCAGCCGCGATCATTCGGCCCCAGTCAATGAACCTGCGGGTGACCGGCTATTCCCGATCATTTCGCTGGTGGGCGGCAAGTGGACGACGTTCCGCGGCTTCGCCGAAGAGATCGCCGATACGGTTCTCTCGCGTCTCGGCCGGTCGCGTGCGGTATCCACCCGCTATCTCGCGATCGGCGGCGGGCGTGAGTTTCCGGTGGATTCCAAGCAGCGGCAGGGTTGGGTCGACAAGACAGCAAGGGCAACAGCGACCGATCCAGCGCGGGTCGACGAACTTCTCGGTCGCTATGGCACCACTGCTGCAGCGATCGTGAAGTTTGAATCTCGCTATAGCGACGCGGAGCGTTTGGAGGGTGCGCCGGATTACAGTCGCAAGGAGATCGACTGGATCGCGAGGCAGGAGCTGGTCGTGCATCTCTCCGACATTGTCTTGCGGCGTACCACGCTTGCGATCGAGGGACGCCTTACAATGAAAGCCCTGCGCGCGATAGCCGACGTTGCACACCAGGCGCTTGGCTGGGACGCGGATCGGACTGCAACCGAGATCGCCGACGTCGTTACGGTGCTGCGCGATTTTCATGGCCAGGCGCTGACCGACGATGCCGCGTCCAAAAGGGGATCCACTGCTTACCCGGCAGCCAGTTAGGCGGCGCTTCAATGGCTGGTTGGCCGATAGCGATCGCCCAACCCTGAGGTGGTCGATGGAGCTAGCACCTCGCCTTCGATGTCGCCCAAACTCGCATTTACGAGTACCGTAGCGGTCATGCCTTATCCCACATTCGCATCAGTCGCGACGGGACATGTTGCGCTGCGTTGATCGTCTCCAATTGCTACCCACCGCGGCACCGCAGATATTCGATCTCCTGTCGACAAAAAATATATTATTTGAAGTCAAAAGCGGATTCCGCTACCAATTTAGGTCGCCGATGACGGCAAAACGACTTGAAACGAACGGGATTGCTGGCGTGGACAAGAGAGACAAGCAACTGACGCATAAGCGGGGGTTTGGCGTTTCGACCGTCTATGAGACGCTGCGAAACGAGATCATCGAACTCAAGCTGGCGCCGGGCAGCGCCATCGATGAACAGCAGCTGTCGGATCGGTTTGCCCTGTCGCGCACACCCATTCGCGAAGCGCTCGTTCGCCTTGCGGCCGAGGGGTTGATCATGACCCTGACCAACCGCGCGACGATCGTATCCAATATCGACTTTCTCCGGCTGCCAGAGTTTTTTGATGCATTGACCCTGATGTACCGGGTGACCACAAGGCTGGCGGCTGCCAACCATATGCCTGATGACATCGAAAAGATCCGCTTGCTACAGAAGGCCTTCGAAGCGGCGGTTGATCGGCGCGATGTGCTGGGGATGATTTCGACCAACCGTGACTTCCACGTTGCGATCGCCCAAGCCGGGCGGAACCGCTACTACGTGGAATTGTTCACCCGCCTGCTCGACGAGGGGCGCCGCATTCTTCGCCTCTATTACTCGTCATTCAATGACGTCCTGCCCCGGCAGTATGTCAGTGAACACGAGGATATGATCCGGGCAATCATCAACCGCGACTTGTTGCAGGCCGATGCCCTGGCGGCCGCGCATGCGGACCAGATCGTCAGTCAGATTCGTTCCTACATCAGCACGGACTCGCGTCAGAGCAGCGATCTCAGCCTCTAATCGAGACTTGAAAAGCATTGCCGACACCCATGATTGCGCTGCCTGTTCACGATCACTCCTGACGGGAGCCGTCTGCCGGCCGCCGACGCGCGTTTATGTGGACGACCTCGGCTCGGCTCGCCGCCGGTGCAGGGCTGCGAGCACGGATCGCTCGGATTGGACGAGATAGTGATCGAGCAACGACAAGGCTTCGGCGGTTCGACCCTCCAGAAGCAACTTGCACAGAGACGCGTTGAGCTCGACATAGGGCTCGTGCAGGTGGCCGGTATCGGTCAATTGACCGAACACAAGCCGAAGCTCGGCCATAACAAGATCGAAACAGGCACTCAGCCGAGAGCTGTCGCAGAACTCGACCATTGCGCGATGAAAATCCATGTTGAGTGTGCCGACGGCTTGCCAGTTGCCGGCGTCGCGCATGTTCTCGGCTTCGGCAATAAGCGCCTGCATTCTAGCAAGCGCTGGGTGGCCGAGCGCAGCGGCATGCACGGCACCTCGCTGGATGACGCGACGGGTGCGATAGATATCGATGACGGCGGCCTCGTCGGGTGCCGCGACAAAGGCGCCGCGATTGGGAACATGGATCAGCAGGCCCTGGCTGGCGAGGATCCGAAACACCTCCCGCAACGTGTTTCGCGAAATACCGAGTTGGCTTGCGACCTGTATTTCCGAAAGCTTCTCTCCCGGTCCGAAGTGTCCTTCGATCAGCATGTTGCGGATCTGAGCCGCCGCCTTGGAGGTGAGGGAGCCTTCTTCAATTTCGGCAAGCATGACTATCGGGAGGCTCCTTGCAAAAAGATATTGTTCAACAATCTATATTGAGTTATTGAACAATTCAATGGCCATCCGGCAAGGAGACGTTGATATGCCAAGCATCGATCTCAACAGTGATCTCGGCGAAAGCTTCGGCCCGTGGCCCATGGGAAACGACGCTGCCATGCTCGAGCTTGTCACGAGCGCCAACATTGCGTGCGGCTTCCACGCGGGTGATCCGGCCGGCATCCTGAATGTGCTGAAAATCGCGGCGAGCCGAAATGTCGTGATCGGCGCGCATGTCGGCTACCGTGATCTGGTCGGCTTCGGTCGGCGCAATATGGATCCGTCCAGCGCCGAACTGGTCGCGGACACGATCTATCAGGTCGGCGCCTTGCAGGCGCTTGCTGCCGCGGCCGGCACCAGCGTCCGGTACGTCAAGCCGCATGGAGCGCTCTACAACACGATCGCCAACGATCCGCGGCAAGCAGCCGATGTCATTGCCGCGATCAAAGCGGTCGACCCCTCCCTGACGCTGATGGCGCTAGCCGGTGCGCCGATCGTGGCACGGGCGCGCGATGCGGGGCTAACGGTGGTCTGCGAAGCATTTGCTGACCGTTCCTACAATGCCGACGGCAGCCTCGTTGATCGCCGGCTGGCCGGGGCCGTCATTCACGATCCCGAGGAAATTTCCAAGCGAATGGTGCGAATGGTTCGCGATAAGCGGATCACGACGATCGATGGAGCCGAAATCGAGTTGGATGCGCAATCCATCTGCATTCATGGCGATACGCCGACGGCGGTTGCTATCGCACAGGGTCTGCGTCGCGCGCTCGACGCGGAAGGCGTGACGCTGCAATCCTTCGTCGGCGCGTTTCATGGTTGATCGGGCAAGGATTCTGCCGGCCGGTAGCGATGCCTTTCTCGTTGAGCTCGAGGATCTGGACGCCACCCTTTCGCTGATGGATTCCCTGCTCGCACGTCAACCTGTGGGCGTGTTGGAGCTGATCCCGGGCGCTCGAACGGTCATGGTGCGTTTCGATCCCTTCAGCACCTCCCGCTTGGAACTGACCGACTTTATCCGTGGTCTCGACCTGTCGCGGGGCAGCGCTCGCGCCGGAAAATCCATCGATATTCCCGTCGTCTATGATGGCGAGGACCTGCAGGACGTGGCGGATCTGCTTGGCTGGTCGATCGACGAGCTTGTCCGCCGTCACACCGAGGCAACCTACACCGTCGCCTTTACCGGCTTCGCCCCGGGCTTCGCCTACATGACATGCGATGACCCGGAAATAGAGGTGCCTCGCCGCAAGAGCCCGCGCGTGAAGATACCGGCGGGATCGGTCGCCATAGCCGGAAAATTCGGCGGAATTTATCCGTCGGACAGCCCCGGCGGCTGGCAGTTGCTGGGCCGTACGCCGCTCGCAATGTGGGACACGACGCGCAACCCGGCTGCGCTGCTTTCGCCAGGCGATACGGTGCGATTTCGGCGCGCTGAGGCTGGCACCCACACAACGAGGGCCGCAAAGGTAGCGCCGCCCGTGCCGGCAATCTCCGCGCCTGTTATGACCGTGCTTCGCTCGGACCGGCCGGCTTCGTATCAGGATCTCGGGCGACCGAACGTGGCGAGCCAGGGAGTTGCACGGTCAGGTGCGCTTGATCGTGACGCACTGCTGTCAGCCAATCGCTGCGTCGGCAACGCCCGCGATGCCGCAGCAATCGAGATCGCCTTCGGCGGGTTGGGCGTCAGGGCAGACATGCCGGTCACTGTGGCAGTCACCGGTGCGCGTTGCCCGCTGAACATCCGCACCGCAGACGGCCGCGAGATCCCGGCGCCGTTCGCCCTGCCGTTCGCTCTCGATGCAGGCGATGAATTGACATTGGGAATGCCAACCGATGGCATGGTGAGCTATCTGGCATTGCGGGGCTGCTATGCCGTGGCTCCGGTGCTTGGGTCAGCGGCGACGGATATTCTTGCAAAGATAGGACCCGCGCAGATCGAGGCTGGGTCCGTTCTGGGTACGGCGGGCTCGGCCTCGTCTGCGGTCGACCCGTGGGGACGGGCGTTGCGGCACCTGCCGACCTCGAAGGAGATCGTCACTCTGGACGTCGTCCTCGGTCCCCGCTTTGATTGGTTTACGTCGAAAGGTGCGGAGACCTTCTGCAGTCAGGAATGGCGCGTTACCCCGCAATCCAGTCGGGTCGGAATAAGGCTGTCGGGGCAGGAGGCGATCGAACGCTCTATTTCGGCCGAACTACCCTCCGAGGGGACATTGCAGGGCGCGATCCAGGTGCCGGCGGACGGGCAGCCGGTTCTCTTCCTGGCGGATCATCCTGTCACAGGCGGCTATCCGGTGATTGCGTCGGTGGCCGAACACCACCTCGATCTCGCTGGCCAGATTCCGATTGGCGCACGCATCCGCTTCCGGCCGATCACGCCATTTGACGGGGAAGCGATCGAACTCAACGCACGCGGTGCCGTATAATTTCAGAGAAGGAAGGCCGGTCCGATGAAGAAACTCCTGATCGCAAACCGTGGCGAGATCGCCATACGCATCATTCGCGCCGCACGTGACTATGGCGTGTCGAGCGTTGCTATCTACGCCGATCCGGACGCATCGTCGCTTCATGCCGCAATGGCGGACGAGGCTTTTGGCCTTGGCCCTGGTCGGCCAAGTGAGACCTATCTCGACATTGAGAAGATCATCGACATTGCACGACGCGCGGGAGCTGACGCTGTTCACCCGGGCTATGGGTTCCTGTCGGAGCGGGCGGAATTCGCAGAAGCCGTCATCAAGGCGGGGTTGACATGGGTAGGCCCGCGCCCGGAGGTGATCCGGATGCTTGGCGACAAGGTCGAGGCGAGGCGGATTGCGCAAAAAGTTGGAGCGCCTTTGGTCAAGGGGTCCGACGGCCCGCTCGGATCGGCTGCCGAGGCCGTTGCCTTCGCTCGCACGGCCGGCCTTCCGATTGCGATCAAGGCCGCCTTCGGTGGCGGTGGACGCGGCATGAAGGTCGCTTATCAGCTCGACGAAGTCGGTGAGCTCTTCTCTTCGGCGGTGCGCGAGGCAACCGAAGCTTTCGGGCGCGGCGATTGTTACGCCGAGCAGTTCTTGAGCAGGCCGCGCCATATCGAGGCGCAGGTCATGGCTGACACCCACGGCAACATCGTTGTGCTTGGCACGCGCGATTGCACGCTTCAGCGCCGAAACCAGAAGCTTGTGGAAGAAGCACCCGCTCCCTTCCTGACTGAGGACCAATCGGACGCCATTCACACCGCGGCGCGAGCAATATGCCAGGAAGCCGGCTACACGGGCGCCGGCACCGTCGAGTTTCTGATGTCGGACGATGGCCTCATCTCGTTCCTTGAGGTCAACACCCGCCTCCAAGTGGAACATCCAGTGACGGAGGAGACAACCGGCGTCGACATCGTCATCGAGCAGCTTCGTGTTGCCGACGGTCTTCCGCTGTCTGTCAGCGACACACCGGTCGCGCGAGGCCACGCGTTCGAGTTTCGCATCAACGCTGAAGATCCCGGACGCGGCTTCCTGCCGTCGCCCGGCAAGATTTTGAGCTTTCGTCCGCCTTCGGGTCCGGGAGTGCGAATTGATAGCGGTGTGGAGTCCGGATCCGTTGTACCTGGCCTCTACGACTCGATGATGGCGAAGCTGATCGTGACGGGTGCCACCCGCCAGCAGGCCTTAGTGCGCGCGCGCCGCGCGCTTGCGGAGTTCAACATCGAGGGCGTCGCCTCGGTGCTGTCCTTCCACCGCGCAGTCGTCGATGAGCCGGCTTTCGCATCGGAGGACCGGCTGGGTGTCTACACCACCTGGATCGAGCAGGAGTTTGCAGGCATTCCCCCGGCTCCGCGGACCGAGCCTGCCGATGCCGAGTATGTTCGCGGCTTTATCGAGATCGATGGCAAACGGCATACTGTCGCCATTCCGGCAAGCTTCCTAACGCTGGCACCGGCTTCGTCCATGAAGGTAACGGGTCTGTCAGCGGCCGAAAGCAACGCGTTGAGAGCGCCGATTGCCGGCGTCCTCCGTCAGTGGCTGGTGGACGATGGTGCTGAAGTCGCCAAGGGCGACCCAGTGGCGGTCATCGAAGCCATGAAGATGGAGACACGGATCATCGCGGAGCGCTCGGGGCGGATCAGCCTGCTGGCGGAGGTCGGAGCCTTCGTCGAACCGGACGCCGATTTGGCGATGATCCAATAAGCGCTCATCGAACCCTAGTACGAGTGGAGAAACAGATTTGAAGCCGCAAGCCATAACGCCGACCCCGATTGACGCGGATGCCCGCAAGTCTATCGCACCGGTTATCTGCTACCCGGTCGAGACGCTGCCGCGTCCTGACCTGCGCGCCTATCAGGCCGTTCGCGACGATCTCGAGCTCGTCGACCGTGTTACGGTTCCTGCTCGCGATGCCGCAACCTGGATCGTTCCGGCCGGCCATTTCTGCCGGCTTCGATGCGAGGAAGGGCCGCAGGTCGGCGATCTCAACCTGTTCAACGCGAACGATATCAGCGAGCGCCTCTACACCGGCAAAACGCGGGCCCTGAACGGCACGCATGTCGGGCTAGGCGACCAGCTTTTCTCCAATTTCCCCTATATGCGACCGATCGCGACCATTACCCACGATACGCTCGATTGGTACGGCTTCGACGAGTTCGGCGGTTCCGTCCATGATGTAATCGGTACGCGCTGCGACCCCTATACCCATAATTTGCTCAGCCATGGTGGTCAGTATCATCATTGCTGCCACTCAAATCTCACGCGCGCAGTTGCGCGACACCTGGACATGCCGCTGACGCAGGCGGAACAGCATGTTCACGACGTCCTGAACGTCTTCATGTGCACCGGTTTCACGCGCGATACCGGGCAATACTTCATGAAGGCAAGCCCTGTTCGGCCGGGAGACTACCTGGAGTTCTTTGCCGAGATAGACCTGCTGGGTTGCATGTCCGCGTGCCCGGGCGGCGACTGCTCCGCGCAGCATTCGTCCGATGTGGCGCAATGCTACCCACTTGAGGTCGAAGTGCTCCGCCCCCGCCGCGTGCCCGAAGGCTGGGCTCCGCCCGCGATTAACGGCTATGACCGGACCCATGGCGCCTAACGCCCATGCTGCCACGCGATTTCCGTATGGTTTGAGGCTAGCCAAGGAAAGAGAATGAATCACACTTAGGTATAGGTGCGATTGCTCCATCGAGCGGATAAGGTCTCGCCAAAATAGACTGGGGGAACAATGTCTATAACGGCAACCATATTTCGCTCACGCGATATCGACGGTGGAGCCCACCATCGCGCATTCGGCCTGGTGGCGATTGTGCTCGCGATGGCGGTTTTCTACGTCGATACCTATACTGACATCGAAGGCGCTATTGCCGTTCTATACGTCGTTACGATGCTGCTTGCCGCGCAGGCCACAACCCGCATTGGCTTGATTGGGCTCGCTTCCGTGTGCGCGGCATTGACCCTGATATCATACGGCATGACGCATGGTGACGACGCGGACCTTCAGTCCACGGTCCGCCTCGTCGTCGCCCTAGCTGCTCTGGGTGTCACGACCGTGCTCCTGTTGAAGACGGAGGCAGCGCGGCTGACGCTCCTGTCGGCAAACTCGGCCCTCAAGGAGAGCGAGGCGAGATATCGATCGATCTTCGACCGCACGCGCGTTGCCCTTTGGGAGCGCGATTACTCGAAGCTGCGAAGCTATCTGATGGATGTCCGGGCGCAGGGTATCACGGACCTCAAGGCCTACGGGCGAACCAATCCCGCCATGGTTGACTACTGCGTGGGACTGATCCGCGTCGTCGCTGCCAACGAAGCGGCTCGCGAGATGCTGGGGCGCGATCCGTGGGTGTCGGGGCTTTGAGCCGCTCGATCATACCCGGGCAGGAGCGTTTCCTGGAAGTCTTGCAGGCGATCATGGACGGAGCCCCGGTCTTTGAAGACAAGGTAGAGATTCGGGCCGACAATGGCGAAGAGAAGCTTGTTCTTCTCAGCATCAGCTTTCCCGAAGATCCCGCAGCCTTCAACCGCGTCGTCGTGAGCATGGTCGATGTGACCCAACGTGAAATGGAACTGAAGGCACTGGCCGAAGCGCAGGCCGAGTTGACCAAGGCCTCGAAGGCGGCAACCGTCGGTGCCATGTCCGCATCGCTCGCACACGAACTCAACCAGCCGCTCGGTGCGATCGTCGTCAATTCGCAAACGCTGCTGAGGTGGCTCGACCGCGACCCTCCGGACCTGGCGGCTGTCCGGCGTTCGGCTGAACGCATGATCCGCGACAGCCAGCGTGCGAGCGAGATCATCCAGAACACGCGAAACCTGCTTTCGCCGTCCAACAACAAGCTTGAGGATGTCAGCGTCGAAGGGCTCATCGATGAGACCATGGCGTTGATGGAACACGAGCTCCAGCGGAGTGGTACAACGCTGTTGATGGAGACATCCTCTCGTCTGCCCTCCGTCTCTGCCGTGAAAATCGAGCTGCAACAGGTGCTTATCAACCTGATCACCAACGCCATTCAGGCGATGGACGAAGCGGCAAGTCCGGAACGCACGATCACCATCGCCGCGGAGCGTCCCGATGTCGAGCATGTCTGCGTGGCGGTGCGTGACACCGGGCCAGGCATCACCGATGATGCCAAGGAAAAGCTGTTCGCGCCGTTCTTCACGACTAAGGAAACAGGAATGGGCATGGGTCTGTCCATTTGCCGCACGACTTTGGAAGCGCGTGGCGGAACGCTGGATGGAAACAATCATCCCGAGGGTGGCGCGGTCTTCGAAATGCGCCTGCTGATCAAGCCGGAGGTGGAATATGCCTGACATACGCAAACAGACTAAGGAGCCGCCTGCGCCTGTCGTTTTCATCGTCGATGACGATCTGTCCATGCGCGAGGCTCTCACGGATCTTTTCCGTTCCATGCGGTTCGACGCCGAAGCATTCGAAAGCGCGACAGCCTTCATGGAGACGGCAAACTTCAATCGCCCGGGCTGCATCCTCCTCGACGTTCGGCTGCCGGGTGTCAGCGGTCTCGATTTCCAGGTCCAGCTGGAGCGGATTGGCAGCAGGATGCCGATCATCTTCATGACGGGCTTTGGCGACATCCCGATGAGTGTCAGGGCAATGAAGGCGGGCGCGGTCGATTTCCTCACCAAGCCTTTCAAAGACCAAGACATTCTCGATGCCGTGTCCGCGGCGATGGAGCGCGACAGCGCGCGCCGGCAGCAGACGGCTCAAAGCGAAGCCGTAGCCTCCCTTGCAGACAGCCTAACGCCGCGCGAGCGCGAAGTGATGGGCGCGGTGGTCAAGGGGCTGATGAACAAGCAGATCGCCTTCGAACTTGGCATCAGCGAAGTTACCGTGAAGCTTCATCGCGGCAACGTCATGCGCAAGATGGAAGTTCGCTCGGTCGCGGAACTCGTCAGGAAAGCCGAGATGCTCGGCGACGGGGTGCGGCTACCTGTCTCTTAGTATGGTATCTTTGATCTGGGCGCAGGCGCATAAGAACGTTAGAAAACAAGCAGAAAAGGTCATCGCATTGCCCCCGTTCCCACCATAGCCGTCGTCGACGACGACCAGGCGATCCGTGAAGCCATGGACGACCTTGTCAAATCGTGTGGCTACGAATGCCGCCTGTTTGCGTCGGCGGAAGAATTTCTGGCATTCGAGCCGCGATCGGCGATTGATTGCATGCTGGTCGATGTCAAAATGCCCGGCCTCAGCGGTATCGAGCTGCAGGCCGAGCTGAACAAGCGCTCCGATCGCCCGCCAATGATCTTTGTCACATCATACCGGGACGATCGCACGCGCAACAACGCCATGAACGGCGGCGCAGTTGCCTTCCTGGGGAAGCCTGTCGATATCGAGAAGCTGATCGGCTGCCTGGAATCTGCACTCGATCGTTAAGCGTCGCGACATGCACTGTCTCGACGTGAGAGGCGTTCAAAGGTGGCTCTTTTGCTATCCGGCAATACGCCTGTTTCGAAATGCCGGTTTCACGCAGCCGCGCGCCTGACATTGCGGCAGGCAGGCTTAGCGATGCATCGAACCGCCGTCAGGGGAACGGCGGCCGAGTTTACATCAGCTGAATCTATGCCGTCTTCTTTCGTAGCGGCTCTTCACCGATCTCAACTTCGCCGTAGGGCGCCGGGCGACCGAACAGGAAGCCTTGGAGTTCATCGCAGCCCTCGGCTGTCAGCACCCGCATTTGCTCTTCCGTCTCGACGCCTTCCGCCAGGACCGATACCTCAAGGCTCTTGCCAAGCGCTACGATCGCCCGCACGAAGGCTTTCGACTGCCTGCTGTTCTCCAGATCGGTTGTGAAACTACGGTCGAGCTTGATCTTGTCGAACGGGAAGGAGCGAAGCGTCTCAAGTGACGAATAACCCGTTCCGAAATCATCGATCGCAACCGTAACGCCGAGTGCCTTGATCTGCCGCAGGATGTGCAGAGCGCGCGCCTTGTCGCCGATGATGGCGCTCTCCGTCACTTCCAGTTCAAGCCGTGACGCCGGCAAGCCGGTCTTCAAGAGAACTGTGCGCACCTTGTCGACCAGCGCGGTATTACCGAGCTGAAGCGGAGACAGGTTGACGGCTATCTTGTCCTTGTTTGTCCAGAGGGCGGCTTCCGCGCATGCGTGCTCCAATACCCAGTCTCCGATCGCGGAAATCGCGCCACATTCTTCGGCGACCGGAATGAAAGTGGACGGAGGGACAAGCCCGCGTTCAGGATGTTGCCAACGCAGCAGAACTTCGTAACCCGTGATCGCGCCCGAGCGCGCGTCCTTCTGGACCTGGTAGGCCAGGAAGAACTGTTTTTCGCTCAGTGCGGTCCAGACATCGCGCGCAAGGGATCGCCGCTCGCGAGCCGCTTCATCCATTCCAGCCTCGTAGAAGCTGATCCTCTCGTCCGGACTTTCCTTCGAGCGGTACATTGCCATGTCGGCGTTGCTGAGCAACTTTTCCCTGTCGGTCGCATCGGCGGGGTAGACGGCGATGCCAAGGCTTGCGCCCGGCAAGATATCGAATGAACCGATCTCCGCCTTTGTGGTAAGCGCACCCATCAGGCGGTCGGCGAAGTCGCCGAGCTCGGCATCTTCGTTGAACGATTTGAAGCCTACAAACTCATCGCCGCCGAAACGTGCAACGAATTCGCCGTCGTTGGTCGCGGCGGACATGCGAGTGGAAAGCACCTTCAGCAACTCGTCGCCGACGGCGTGGCCAAAACTGTCGTTGACGTCCTTGAAGCGATCGAGATCGATGCAGATCGCCGCCACGCGGGTCTGTGTGGTTTCCGCGCGAGCAAGCACGGCATCCAGGCGCTCTTCGAAATGAGCCCGGTTTGGGAGGCCCGTCAGGGAATCGTGGCTCGCCAGATGGTTGATCTTCGATTCCGATTGGACCCGCTCGGTGATGTCTTCGATTGTCGAAACCCAGGATCCGTCGCCGATCGGTCGATGAATCGTGCGAACGGTGGTGCCGTTCTTCAGTTGTCTGGTGAGTTCGCCGCCGTCTCTATTGGTAAACAGCGAGCGGTTTTGCGCGTAGAAGCTTTCGACTTCCGCGATGGTTTCGAGGCCATGGCATGCGCGGTATTCGCAAAGTTCGCGGAAGGACTTTCCGACCAGTGGCGTGCCTTCGGGATGTCGAAGATCTCGAGGAGGCGCTTGTTGTGGAGGACAAGCCGTTCTTCGGTATCATAGAGGCATATGCCATTCGCCATGTTGGCGAGCGCGAGCGACAGGTTGTCCGATGCCGCCTTGAGACGTGCGGCAGCTTCCATCTGCTCGGTGCGGTCGCGCGTTATCTTCGCAAAGCCGATATGGCCCTTCCGCTCGTCGTAGATCGCGTCGATGACGACATGCGCCCAGAAGCGGCTTCCGTCCTTTCGAAGACGCCACCCTCCGACTCAAACTTACCGTCCCGTAGCGCCGTTTCGAGGCCACGCTCGGGCAGACCGGCCACGCGGTCCTCATGTGGATAGAACTCTGAGAAGTGCTTTCCGACGATTTCGGAAGCTACGTAGCCCTTGGCACGCTGAGCGCCTGCGTTCCAGTTGGCAACGCGACCGTCACGGTCGAGCATGTAGATCGCGTAGTCGGTGACGCCCTGGACGAGCAGCCGGAAACTCTTCTCTCCGGCAGCCACGGCCTTTTCGATCGGATCGCAAAGAGCGCTGCCGTAAGGCCGGCTGCGAGCAGCGAGAGGGAGACGGTGGCAATCGTGACGATCATGATGGTCGGCGACAGGGCGGACGCCGGGAAGGCCTCTGCAGGGCCGGGCACGACTGTCACCGCGCCCATTGCAGTAAAGTGCATGAGGACAATGCCGAGCGTCAGCACGACGCTTGGGATGATGAGCCCCATCTGTCTCCGCCCGCCCGCAGGCAAGATGGAAAGCCGGGATCGCAAGGGCGACCGCAATGACGATGGCGCAGATCACCAAGGTTCGGTCGAATGCGATATCGCCCGGAAACTCGATCGCAGCCATCCCGGTGAAATGCATGCTCGAAATGCCGAGACCGAAAAGCAGACCTGCGGCGACATAGGCGCGCTGGCCAAGGAAGGTCGCGCACGCCGTTGCCGCCGTGGTTGCTGCCATCGCAAGCGCGAGCGAAGAGAGTGGTCCGGCCAGCTCATATGTGAAGACCGTACCGGCGTCATACGCCAGC